>CAMPIU010000126.1 GCA_946886545.1 uncultured Flavobacteriales bacterium
TACCTGATTGCTTCCAGCAGTAATTTTTGAGCAATTAAAATCGATTTTCATAGACCGCAAGAAGACTTAAAACCTTATCGATCAGAAAAATTCAACCCCCTGAATGATTCTGTCATAATCCTGGAAGTTACTGATCTAGACCAACAAGTGATTCAACTAGATACCTTACCAAATAAAGAGAAATTTTCGCCGATGGTATTTGAATTTCGATATAAAGATTCTATTCGGAAAAAGGAAATAGAGGAAAGCTACAAACAGGAAATGGAGCGGGAAGAACAGCTAAAGAAACGGCAGTTGGAATCTCAGCAACAAATCAATCAGGAAGCAACTCCAACAAAAAAGAAGAAAAAGTCTTACCTACTTTTCCTTTTCGGGATCACCGGCGGTGGAATGCTTTTAATGAAACTTTTCGCAAGATCCAAAACGGTTAAACCATCCATCGCTTAATTCATGAAAACAATTCTCTTAATACTCATTTGTTTGACGACTTTAGTATCCTGGACGCAAACTGCTATTATTGCTCATAAAAGTCATTCCGGAACAGCTGCTGATTTTTCTACGGAAGCTTTTGGAAACTTTGGAATTCCAAGCAGAAAAATGGTTCAGGTTGTTTACTTAAACGATTCGACGACGTTGAATGTATACACCCGATTTGGTAATGAATTTGAAGGTGACACTATTCATTCACCGATCAACTACCATCTGAATATCGATTCGATTAAAAAAGCATCGCCTTATCTGCAAGAAATTGAATACGTTAATTTTAAGCATTCTCCCAAATCAGCGAGATCGAAAATCCCTGTGGATGGACCTAAATTGAAAAGCAGCGAAAGTATTGAGTCCAATCCACTCATCCGGCCAAATTCTTTGGAAACAACTCCACCTCAAAAGAAGAAGAAGAAGTCTTACCTACTTTTCCTTTTCGGGATCACCGGCGGTGGAATGCTTTTGATGAAACTTTTCGCAAGATCCAAAACTGTTAAACCATCCATCGCTTAATTCATGAAAACATTTCTCTTAACACTTATTTGTTTGACGACTTTAGTATCCTGGGCGCAAACTGCTATTATTGCTCATAAAAGTCATTCCGGAACAGCTGCCGACTTCTTTATTGATCCCTCAGGTAATTTCGGAGATCCTCAGCCAATTCCTCAATTACTTCAAGTAATCCGTTTAAATGATTCAACTTATGTCAATGTCTACTTAGATTCTTATTCAGCATATATTTATCATGATACTATTCACAGTGCCGTAATTGTAAATTATCATTTAAATATTGATTCTCTGAAAAAAGGAGATTACTATTCTAAGGAAGTTGAATTTATCAATTTCAAACATTCTCCAAAAGATTTGAAACCAAAAACGCCTGGATATCAAATCCGTGAAGCAAAAAGTGAAAAAATCATTCAGAATGAAACACTAATCGAGCAACCTACCCCCAAGAAAAAGAAGAAATCATATCTTTTATTTCTTTTCGGTATTACAGGAGGAGGAATGTTATTGATGAGATTATTCAGCCGAATTTTAACTCCACAGGTTATTTCATGAAAGAACACCTGAAACTGAGTTTTACCGGAATTGCAGTTTGGTGGATGCTGCTCCTTCCTTTCGATTATTCGCTTTTTGACCGGATCTTCAAATTGATTCAAAAACCGTTTATCAGTTTGCTCAAATTGATGGACGAAGATTTAATCTTTGAAACAGATACTTACGGAACCTATGTTCTGATTGCACTCAGTTTACTTTTGGGAACCCTTTCCTCTCCCCTTGTTCACTGGCTGTGTTCCAAATGGAAATTAAACACTACCCAGGTTCTAAAAACCGTTCTTGCCGGGATATTATTTCTTTTTCTATTCAAATATGGCTGGGATAAACTAATCAAAATCCAATTCTATCAACCCGAACCCAATACCCTGTTCACCCCCTACGGAAAATTATCTAAAGATATTGCCTACTGGTCTTTGGTCGGGAGTTCTTATTCCTACACTTTTGCCTTAGGACTTATTGAAGTATTGGCCGCATTGCTATTATTATTCAAACGAACACAATTCCTGGCTTCTTTATTGGCAATTGTCATTTTCGGACAGGTTTTACTGATTAATTTCTCCTTCGACATTTCTGTAAAGCTTTTATCCGGCTCGCTCTTTTTATTCAGTATCGCTTACAGTTCTTGTTTTAAACAAAACTGGCGAGGTGTATTCGGATTTTCACAATCAAATAAACCGGAAACCTCTTCCCGCTTACATCAAATTGTAAAATATACATTCGCAGCACTGGTAATTATTGAAAGTATGCTTCCTGCTCTTCTAAGCAAGAACCTCAATGATGATCAGTTTCCGCGTATCCCTCATCATGGCGCTTACAGGGTTTATGGAAGTCAGCAGATCAAACACCTGTTCATACACCGTAATCACTACCTGATTCTTCAGTCATGGGATGATCAATTCAGGGATTACAAAATAGAAACAAAATCTCCGGATCAATACCATTCATTAGACAGGAAAATTACCTGCAAATGGGATCAGAACTTGCTCATTATCGAAACAGACACTTTCGCCATCAAAAAAATCCCATTCAAAAATCTCCCGCTTCTGAAAGAAAGTTTTCACACATTTTCCGATGAATTCCATTGATTTTGGGACATCCAAAAGTTTTATCGAAATAAAGGTTTGTGGTATTATTTTTTCCTTACTTTTGTCTTGTTTAAAATTAATCTAAATAATGAAGCTCATTTTAGCCGACAGTAATGAAATTATCCGCATTGGTTTGCGCACGCTGTTGTCTACTGAGCGGAATATTCAAATTGTTGGAGAAGCAAGAAACAATGAAGAGTTGATTGCACTTAACAAGGCTTTTGATGCAAACATTATTTTAGTCGATTACACCTCCAAGGGGTTCTCAATTGACGTCATTCCTCAAATTCTTCAGAAAAAGCCGGATTTGAATGTGGTAGCGATCACACCGGAGCAATCAGCTCAAACCCTGGTAAATGCATTGCGCTCCGGAGTAAAAAGTTACATCAAAAAAGATTGTGACAGTTCAGAGATCATTGATTCGATTCGTGAAACATGGAGAGGGAATAAATTCTTTTGCGGGCAGATCCTGGAAACAATCCGCGATGCTTCCATTGATGTAAATGACATTGACATTGATTCATTCAGCTGTGAACCGATTACACTGAGTGAGCGTGAAACAGAGATTATCACGATGATCGCAGAGGGACTAACCAATATAATGATCGCCGATTCTCTTTGTTTGAGTAATCACACCATCAATACACACCGTAAGAATATTATGGCAAAACTGGGTGTGAAAAACACCGCCGGAATTGTAATCTATGCGGTAAAAACAAATCTGGTATCTCCGAATAAATTCCTGTTTGCAGCAGACCCTAATTCTTAGGAAATTTTTTTCTTTCATTTTTTGAACCTAATTTTAATCTGATTGTACTACAGATAAAAATTGCTATATGCGTCATTACGTACTTTTTGTTTTACTGCTTTTTACGACTGTCTTCAGCAAAGCTCAGTCGCAGGAAAAAAACGTATACAACAACACCAATACTAATACCGGAAACACACTGATCATTCAAGACACAACTATCCAGGCACCTGCTCAAGAAGAGATGCGAATTGAATCAAAAAAGGTCAAATCCTATAAAGCAAGCTCCGCTCCGAAATTAGCAGATGAAAAAGCGGATAAAGATTCCAATTCAAGTATTCAGCAGCTTAAAAGTGCCAAGTACCAATTCGAAACCAATTACTCCAATTCCAAGCATCAATTAACCCGGAGAAGTGCCAGTCCGCTGGAATTGCAGAACATGAAGCAAAGTGCCCAGTTATATGCGAACATGCTACCGGGAAGCTTTGAAAAACACTTTTACACATATTTGTTGAGCAAATACGATCCGAAACAATTCCATGAGCTGAAACAAGCAGCAAAACTTGAACCTACCAAAACGGAAGTTCAGCAAGAATTAGTTGCATACGGAATAGCTGTAAATGACCAGAAACTTTCAGACAGTGTAACCGTTCAAATGATCGCCCAGAATAAAATTACAGGAGGTTTACTCACTTATGCAGCTGACCTGGTTAATTCGGTTCCAAGCAACGGAACACTTTTACTTCATGGTTACACAGAACTTATTCCTGTAAACTATGAGAAAAACACACTTGGAAGAACAGATCTGGAGTTAATCTCAGTTGATTTGATGCAGAGTCCCGATTATCAGGCAAGCCTGGAATCGAGAGGTTACGTAATGCCTAACTCAACTTTCATAGATACCACATTCGTACAAACTTTCTGTGCGCTCAATGTTTCAAAAAACATCTACCTGTCCATGTCTTTTCCAAAAGAGTATTTTCAGGGAATCAGTTCTTCGCTGAACACCGCTGGCCTGACTTTTGCGTACGACCAAAGCACCCTGGATTACAATGCATGGAACTCTGAATTGATCGAAACAAAGTGGAAAAAACAGGAATTGGGAATTGCGAAAGATCAGCAATCGGATGCACTTTCGGCAAATTACCTCCCAGCACTTATTAGTGTTGCAAGAATATACGAAGAATACAACAAAACAGAAGAAGTTAAAGAAATCAATCAACTCATTATGAGCGTTGCTACTAGGGCGCGGAAAACAGGTCAACTTTCAAAAATTAAGCGCTGATGCGAATGATCAAAAAGGAATACGACCAAATGACCGACGAACAATTGGTCATTGGGATGGCTGGAGGCGATCAGAGAGCTTTTGATAAGCTCTATGGACGTTATTCATCTGCCCTCTTGTCGTATTTCATGCGCATGCTTTGGCGGGACCGTGAAAAGTCTGAAGATTTTGTTCATGATTTCTTTACCAAGTTAATTCACCGGCCTGAACTTTTTGATACGACACGTTCTTTTAAAACCTGGATGTATTCGGTTGCAAATAATATGTGCAAGAATGAATACAAAAAACAGGAAATAAGAAAGAATACCAGTAACGGATTAGATCATACTTATTCCGTAAGCGATGTAAATAAAAACACGGAAAACCAAGTACATCATGTCCTATTTAAGGAAGCGTACGATTACCAGGTCACCCAACTCGAAGATAAACACCGGGAAGTATTTGAAATGCGCCACTTCGACGGATTATCGATTAAGGAAATAGCCGAAGCTTTGGAAATCAGTGAGGGAACCATTAAATCCCGCCTATTTTATGCAACCAAGTATTTGGCACAAGGATTAAAAGAATACCAACCAGAACATCATACAAAACAATCATGAATACTTTTGACGAAATCATACAAACAAAGGCTTATAACGACTTAACTCCCAATGAACTGGAAGTTATCCGGGAGTTGGTGTCTTCCGAGGAAGAATACAATGAAATGAAATCGTTTTATGCCGGAATTGACCAATTGGCTATTTCAAACATAGCGGAAGTTTCTCCTTCGGTGAAGTCCAGCCTAAATTCAGTATTTCAGGCCAAGCATCCCGGTATCAGTCAAAACTGGAATGCACCGGAAGTAACGGAAAAGAAAGTCATTCCCTTATACAACCGCAACTTATTCCGTGTTGCAGCATTACTTGTCTTATCCGCAGGAATTACAACTATATGGGTTTCCATGTCTGAAAATCAATTAGCAAATGCTGAAAAGCTTCAAATGACTGCTAGTAATGACAGTTTATTGACTGAAGAAAAGAAAGAAATTGAGCCTAAAAAGAAATTCCCTTTAAATGAAGGAAATGAGGAGCAGTTTACAGCAGCTTCAAGTATCCCTGCAGATAATAATTTAGAACAGAAAACACATATTACAACTAACGCTACCATTAGTCACGCTTTACCTGATAAAAGTGCCGAAACCCGTTACAAAGAATCTGTTTCTGCAGAACCGACGACGTATTATTTCTCAAGCAATAAAGCTAAAGAAGCTAGCGGAGAAAAAAAGGATGGTGATGCGGAAGGCTTATTGAAAGCTGGAATGGATGCAGATTTGAATCCCGGAGGATTTTACAGAGAATCCGCTAAAGACTTTAAACCGAGCATTAAAACAACTGATTTACTTAGTTTGATTGAACCGAGCTTTTGAGAATTGAAAATTGATAATTTAAAATTGAAAAGGGATTACACTTATGTTTGTTGAATTGATCCCCTAGAAGTGGATTTTTAGCTTTTCAATTGTCCATTCTCAATTCTCCATTAAACCTGTTGATTTTGCAGTTCTGTCAGAGCTATTTTCAACTCAGCCAGGCGGTTCGTCTTTCCTTTTTCACGAATATTTAATGCCGTTACGGTATAAAAACGGTGGGTTTCACCAAGAAAACGGATTTGCATTTGAATCCAATTCTCCTCGGATAAATCCATTCCGAATGCGATCATTTCATCCCTTAATTTGGAAGCAACCACATAATAATCTGCTCTTCCCAGGTAATCATGGTCCGCATCACACAAAATTTCCTGAAGCAGTCCAACCGGTTCGATATCCAGGGCGGTTGCAAGGATCATTTCACGTACCTGTTGAATCTGAAGTGCATTAAAACCGTATTTCGGAAGCATTTGCTCCATTAATCTTACCGCGTGCAGCTCATTGTGATGATAGGTGAAAATAAAGCCCGTATCGTGGAATAAAGCGGCAGTTCTGAGCAAAAGCATCTCTTCTTCATTCAAACCCTCCAGCTTTCCCAAACGAATAGCGGCTTTTTCGACATTTAAAGTATGTCCAAGATCGTGATAGATCACTTCATCCGGCAACATGGATTTGAGTTTATTCAGAATATCGCTCCTCATGTGCTCAAAATCGACGGTTGCAATTTGGCAAAGAACACGTAATTCTACAGAAGGAACTTTCCCGGTTCCATATAAGCTGTATTCCGATTTCAAAGACTCCAGTTCGAACGTTTCCATTGTACCTCCCCGTTTTTTGATCGGAACATTTCCTAAATCCTTCGTATCAAAATAACTACGGCATTCATCATAGATTGCCTGAGTAATGGTAATTTGATCAATACCAGCGAATTGTTGTGCTCTTGCGGCAATATTTACTGTATCTCCCCACACATCAAACGAATATCTTTTGGAACCAATGATTCCCGCAACAAGCGGTCCGGCGTGAACCCCGATCCGGATTTCCCAAAAATCCTTCTTCATAGCTTTAGCCAGTTCTTTTTCATTCCGTATGAAATTGCGCATTTCCAAAGCGGCCATGCAGGCCCTTAAGATCGGTTGGTCATTATCTTCATTTACACCGGCAATAGCCATATAAGCATCACCAATTGTTTTGATCTTTTCTAATTTGTACCGTTCAACAATCTCATCAAACGCAGTAAAATAATACTCCAGGCGTTTGACTAATTTAATTGGCTTGATCGATTTCGATTTCATGGAGAAATCCACAAAATCAGTAAAAAGAACTACTCCTTTGTCAACCCGTTTTGGGGAGAACTTCCCGTATTGGTTTAAATCGTCCAAAACATTCGCAGGAAGAATATTCCCCAACAACTGAGCAATTCGCTGATCCTTATAATAAAGAGACTTGTACACATCCAACTTCGCTTGGATCAATAAGGGATTAAAAGGTTTGGTAATAAAATCCACAGCCCCTGAATTAAACCCTTTCAACAATTTGGAGCCCGTTCTTGTGTTTTCAGTAATAATAATCGAATAATGTGTGTGAGAAGCATGAACCTGCAGCAATTCTTTAAAATCATCCATTGACGAAAAATTGGGACTATCCACATCAATCAGGATAATACCCACCTCTCGTCGTTTCAGTATTTCATGAGCATCCTCGATCGAATCGCAAAACAGCAAAATATTCCCGCCCCCACCGAGAATTTCCTTTATCGCCAATTTGTCTGAATCTTTATCGTCAATAATTAGAATATTAATCAGGCGCTCCATTAATGAATCAGTTTATTACAGTTGTTTACTAAAAATGAAAGTAAACATAATCTTTAAAAAAATACAATTATAAGAT
>CAMPIU010000127.1 GCA_946886545.1 uncultured Flavobacteriales bacterium
AATGATAATTTCCCAGTTCTTCTTCAGGAATTCCAAATAATTCGGCTGCCATTGCTTCAGTCCCCGGTGGAAGATTGTCGGAGCAGATTTCGTCCAAAACCACCGTCGTTGTTCCGTCTGAAACGGTAACAATGGCCCCCGACTGAAAACTGTTTAGAAAAGCATCCAGGGTTGTCGGTGAATAAATGTTCTGCGTTTTGGAAATCAAAACAATAGGAGGCATATCAGTTTCAATTCTCCCGTCGATGACTACTTTTTCTTCAAAACCGGGAATATCGATCTTGACCTCCTTGGTGCAGCCAACAAGAACCAGGATCAAACTGAGAAAGGTAATTAAAACTCGAAATTCCATGTTATACTAGGTAAAATTGGAAATAATGAAACTTGTTTTACCGATATTTTAAAATCGTTGGAAGTAATATTTCCTTCGTTATCAATATACAAAAAGTAAGGGTTTGCGCGATTATAAACATTGTAAATAGAGAAGGCTAAATTTTGTCTGAATCGTTTAACGACCTCAATTTTTTCACCGGTTTTCTTATCGATCTTTGTTTTTGTAGGTTTGTCATACCAGGTTGCCGACAGATCCAGGCGGTGATAAGGTGCCATTCTTGTGGAGTTTCTGGATCCATATTCGAATAACAAGTCCTGGTTATTGAAATACCAGCTGTTTGGAAGTGTTAAGGTGTTACCCGAAGCATAAATGAAAGAGAATCCAAAGGTCCAGCGTTTGTTTAATTCATAAGTACCGACAAGAGTCAAATCGTGTCTGCGGTCATATTTTGCCGGGAATTTTGTATCTTGAATATCCTGGAAATAACGGTCAGAACGGGCAAGTGTGTAGCCGATCCACCCGGTGAGTTTTCCGAAGGTCCGTTTGATGAAAAATTCAGCACCATAACTCCATCCGATTCCGTAGACAAGCAAATTGTCTGTATTGTCATTGACGTTGTCGGAAGGTAAAGCTCCTTGTTTGAACTCAATAATATTCATCATTTTTTTGTAGTAAACCTCCACAGAAGTTTCCCATTTATTGTTATTGAAATTTCTGAAATACCCCAAACTTGCCTGCCAGCCTTTTTGTGGACGTGCTTTGTCGGTGCTCGGATACCAAATATCTGTAGGCAATGAAACAGCGCTCAAACTTGCTAAATGCACATATTGATTGTTGTAAGTAAAACCGGCTTTGATGGAGCTTTTGTCTTTTAAAAGAAAGCGGGCGGAAATTCTCGGTTCAAAACCATAATACGATTGAATGATCTCTCCTTTTCTGTAGGTTTTTGTGGAATCAGTATAGCCTGAAAAACTTTTGTAGTAACGGGTAAAAGGACCAGTGAACTGATACATGCTTACACGGATTCCTGCATTCACTCGCAACCAGGAAGTAATATCCACTTCATCCTGCACATATACTCCGGATTCGTGACTGAATAATTTTTGAGCTAAACCGGTATCGAATACTACATCATCCTGTGAGGCTGAAACACTGGTAGGAGTGAAGATGTGATACAAATAATCTGCTCCTATTTTAATGGAATGCCTGGTATTTGGAAAGTAGGATAATTCAACTTTTCCACCGTAATCACGAATACCTGATTTCAATTCGAACTTGAATTGATCCTGCCCGGAACCGAAACTGAAAAGATAATCAGTCAGTGTAGCAGTGGTATTCATGAATAATTTGCTGTTGAACTGATGATTCCATCTGAATGCAGCAATTCCATTCCCCCAAGGCATTTTCACACTGAAATCTTCTTCTTTGTTTCCGAAATTGAAGAGGTCCTTTCCGTAATATCCGCTTAAATAAATCTTGTCTTTTGGCCCTAGGCGGTAATTCAGTTTGGCATTCAGATCGTAGAAAAAATAGCTTGAACCGTAGAACGAACTTGATTTTTTGACAAATGCTTTCATGAATACATCAATATAGGTCCTTCTGGCCGAAACAATGAATGAACCCTTATCCTTTACAATTGGTCCTTCGAATGTTAATCGGGAGGAAATCAGGCCGAGCCCACCGGTAACTTTGAATTTTTTATTGTTCCCTTCATTCATATTTACTTCCAAAACGGATGAAAGTCTTCCGCCATAACTTGCGGGCATACTTCCTTTTATCAAGTTGACGCTTTTTATAGCATCGGAATTGAAAACCGAAAAGAAGCCGAATAAATGGGAGGCATTGTAAACCTGCGCATTATCCAATAAAACAAGGTTTTGATCCGGTCCGCCGCCTCGTACATAGAATCCCTGCCCGCCTTCACTTACTGAAGATACGCCGGGAAGTAACTGAATAGTTTTTATGATATCTACTTCTCCCAGAAAAGCCGGAAGCTTTTTGATGAGATTGATGTCCAGTTCTATTTGTCCGATCTTGGTAGAATTGACATTGTCCGATTTTTTTGCATTGATCTCAACTCCATCTATTTGAATGGCTTCACTTAATTCCGTGTTGATAATGGTATCATTGACCAGGTTGATGTTGATCGTGTCATTTGGGAAACCGCCGCCACGATAAACGATTTCATAAGTTCCTTTGGGAAGTGTCAAGGAATAAAACCCGAATTCATTACTTGAAGCTCCTTTTTGAAGACCGGGAACAAATACCTGTCCGCCAATAATCGGTTCTCCCGAACTTTCTTCATTGATATAACCGCTGATTGTTGCATTTCCCTGTCCGAAAGTGGCAGAAAGAGCGAATAGAAATAAGATTTGTATAGTAAGGGATTTCATTCAATTATCAGTGTGAACGAATTTAACGCTTTTATGTCAAATTAAACCTCGTTTTCTTTGCTTTTTCTTAAATTTGGACTTCGAAAAAAATACAACAATGAAAATTTCATCCGCTTGGTTACATGAGTTTTTACCGGTTCACAAATCTCCCGAAGAATTAGATCAGCTTTTAACAGATACAGGTCTGGAGGTCGAAGGATTTGAGACGATTGAAAGTGTGAAAGGAGGTTTGCAGGGTGTTGTAGTTGCAGAAGTGATTGAATGTGAGCAACATCCGAATGCAGATCGTCTGAAGGTGACCAAAGTAAACAATGGAAAAGAAATTCTTCAGGTTGTTTGTGGAGCACCCAATGTAGCTGTCGGACAAAAAGTGATCCTGGCTCAGGTTGGTGCTGTTCTTTATCCGAAACCAGACGAGCCTCTGAAAATGAAGGTTTCAAAAATCCGCGATGTGGAATCCCACGGAATGCTTTGTGCTGAAGATGAGTTGGGCTTGGGAACCAGCCACGATGGAATTCTGGTTTTGGATCCGGCTGCTAAAGTTGGTATGCCGGCTGCGGAGTATTTGGAATTGGAAAGCGATGTTCAGATTGAAATCGGATTAACACCAAACAGGGCTGATGCAATGGGGCATATCGGTGTGGCCCGTGATGTGCTGGCTTATATGGCTTGTCATGAAGGAAGTAAAGCTAAGCTTCAACTGAAAGAAACCGGAAAAATGGTAAAAGAAGCAGATCTTCCTGTTTCAGTTTCAGTTGAAAACACAGAAAAATGCCCGCGTTATATGGGAATTACACTAAGTGGTTTAGAAGTGAAGGCTTCTCCGGCTTGGTTGCAAAATAAATTGAGAGCTGTTGGTTTGTCTCCGATCAATAATGTGGTGGACGTAACCAATTACGTGATGCGTGAGTTAGGAACTCCTTTACATGCTTTTGATGCTTCGGTTGTCAATGGGATGGTAATTGTTCGTACGGCAAAACCGGGCGAAAAGATGATCACATTGGACTCAATGGAGCGCGAATTGAGTGAAGAAGACCTGGTCATTGCAAATGAAAAAGAAGCGATGTGTTTGGCCGGAGTTTTCGGAGGAAACCATTCGGGAATTTCTGATTCAACTACAGATGTGTTCCTGGAAGCGGCATACTTTCAACCTGTTTCCGTGCGTAAAACTGCGAAAAGACATGGTTTGTCTACCGATGCAAGTTTCCGTTTTGAACGTGGTGTAGATGTTGACTTGGTTCCTTATGCTTTGGAAAGAGCAGTTGAATTGATTCAACAAGTTGCCGGAGGTAAAGTAGGAATGGAGGCAGTGGATCTTTATCCGCATCCAATCCAAAAACGAAAAGTGACTCTTCGCTATAAGCGGATCAATCAGATTTTAGGACATGAAATTGCAAAAAATGTGATTCAGGATATTTTGACTTCCCTTGATTTTGAGATTCTTTCTTCAACGAATGATGATTTGGAGCTTTCTGTTCCGAATTATCGGGTGGATGTGGATCGTGAAATTGATGTCATTGAGGAAGTATTGCGTATTTATGGCTTTAACCTGATTCCGCTTCCTGAGAAATTGAATACTTCATTGGTAGTTAGTGAAAAACCGGATTTGGAGCGTTTGGGAGTAAACCTGGCTGAAGTATTGGCAGGAATGGGATTCAACGAAATGATGAATAATTCCTTGACAAGTCCGCAATACGCTGAAAAGCTCGGAGGAAATCAATTCCCGATTACGAAAGCAGTGACGATGCTCAATCCTTTAAGTCAGGATTTGGCAGTGATGCGCCAAAGTTTGTTATTCCAGGGAATGGAAACAGTGGCTCATAATCAAAACCGACAGAATCCGGATTTGCGCTTGTTTGAATTTGGTAAAACGTATTCATTCGAAAACGATATTTATTCTGAGAATAAGCGCCTTTTGGTTTTGATGACCGGAAACAAGCAAGATGAATCCTGGGCGTTCAAACTGGAGAAATCCAGCTTGTTCACCTTGAAAGGGGTCGTTTTAAATATTTTTGAACGTTTAGGTCTGGCTTCTTTCATCCAGGAAGAACCTTTACAGGAACAGGAAGTTCTTGCAGATGGTTATCAAATCCGGATTCTGAAAAATGTAGTTGGAACAATAGGCTGGGCGAATCAGAAAGTGAAGAAACACTTTGGTGTCAAGCAGGATGTCTTTGTTGCTGATCTGGATTGGGATGCTATATTGGATTCATTGAAACTGGTAAAAGTTCAGTACAAAGAGTTGCCTAAGACTTTTGAAGTGCGCCGTGATTTCTCTTTGTTGCTTGATTCGAAGGTCCGTTTTTCCGAAATAGAACAAATAGCAAAGAAAGTAGATAAGAAAATCCTTCAAAAAGTAGGTTTGTTCGATGTTTACGAAGGAAAGAACCTTCAGGAAGGAAAGAAATCTTACGCTGTTTCATTTACGTTTCAGGACCAGGAACAAACACTCAAGGATTCCCAGGTAGATGGAATTATGAATTCAATTCGTAGCGAACTGGAAAAACAATTGGGGGCAGAATTGAGAAAATAATCAGAATGAAATGCTTACCTTTTAGGGTATTAAAGCTATAAAATGAAGATGTTTTTAACCTCATTGCTTGTTCTTGCAACGGTCTATTTTTCTCAAACAGAAAACCCATGTGGGAAAATTGAAAATGCTTCGCTGATATGAAATCTTACGTAGTTACGGGAATTGGTACTGAAATCGGGAAAACCGTAGTAAGTGCTGTACTTTGCGAAGCATTGAAAGCGGATTACTGGAAACCGGTTCAGGCCGGAGATCTGCACGCATTGGATAGTGATTTTGTGCGTTCCTATACATCTGAAACGAGCATTTTACCCGCGAATATCTTATTGAATCACGCTATGTCTCCGCATGAAGCTGCGCGATTGGATGGAATTGAATTGACTGAAGAGCAGTTCGATTTACCCCGATTTACAAAACAAACCATCATTGAAGGTGCCGGAGGAGTAATGGTTCCCTTAAATGATGAAGGACTTTGCTATATCGACCTGTTCCAATTGTGGGAACTTCCGGTTTACGTGGTTACGAAACATTACCTGGGAAGTATCAATCATACTTTATTGACACTAAATGCATTGATGTCGCGAGAAATTCCCATTGCAGGATTGATTGTAAACGGTGAGCGGAATGAAGCCTCGGAACGGATTTATCAAAGTCACTTTTCGGATCTGCAAATTACCACCATTCCGGAATTGAGCGAATTTTCAAAAGAAAGTATACAACACGCAGCCAAATTATGGATAGAGCAACAAGCTTAGAAAAAGATAAAAAACACGTTTGGCACCCGTTCACACAAATGCAAACAGCGAAAGAACCCTTGCACATTGTGAAAGCAGAAGCGACCACACTTATTGATTCAAACGGGAAAACATATATCGATGCAAACTCTTCCTGGTGGGTAAATGTTCATGGACACGGTCATCCGTATTTGGCCCAGGCACTGAATGAGCAGTTTTCGCAGCTGGATCATGTGATTTTCGCCGGAGCTACTCATCCGCAGGCCATCCAATTGGCAGACAGGATTACTTCTTTGCTTCCGGATAAACTGGAAAAGGTATTTTTCTCCGATGACGGTTCAACTGCCGTTGAAGTCGCTTTAAAAATGGCTTTTCAGTATTGGTTCAATAAAAATGAACCAAAAAGACGCGTGATTGCATTGGACGGAGCTTATCACGGAGATACTTTCGGAGCCATGTCGATCGGGCAGCGTGGAACTTTTAACAAACCCTTTGAACATTTGTTCTTTGATGTGGATTTCATTGATTTCCCGGCAAATGAAGCACGGAGTCAATCACTGATACAGGCGGAACAATTTTTGAAATCCGGTGAGGTGGCAGCCGTTATCGTAGAGCCTTTGGTACAGGGATCAGCCGGAATGCGAATGTATGATTCAACTTGGTTGGATGGACTTGTTTCTTTGGCAAAAAAATACAAGGCACTGGTTATTTTTGACGAGGTTATGACGGCCTGGGGAAGAACCGGGAAATTATTTGCCCATAATTTTTGCCAACAGGAGCCGGACATTATTTGTTTATCGAAAGGGTTGACCGGTGGAATTCTTCCTTTGGGTTTGACTGTAGCAACGGATGAAATTTATCAGGCTTTTCTTCACCCCGAAACAGCAAAAGCCTTACTTCACGGACATTCGTTTACCGGAAGTGCACTCGCGTGTGCTGTTGCAAATGCGAGTTTAGATTTATTTGAACAGCCGGAAACCTGGGATTCCATTGAATGGATTGAGGAGCGGCACAGGTATTTTATTGAGGCTTTGAAAACCCATCCGAAAGTAAGAGAGATCGGTTTATGCGGTACCATTTTGCGCTTTGAGGTAGAAACCGGTGAAGGGAACAATTACTTTTCATCGATTCGTGACAAAGCCTATGATTTTTTCCTGGAGAAGGGGTGTTTGATCCGTCCGCTTGGGAATGTATTGTATTTGAATCCTCCATATTGTGTTTCAGAAGAAGAACTGGATAAACTACATGTGGTCTTGCTGGATTTTTTGGATACACTATAAATAGAATTTCCCCCAAAAAAAATTCATTCAAATAGGGGGAAACTTATTTTGAGTTGTCATAGAGATATAAACAACAAAATAAGTCTTTATGAAAAGTGTAAAATTAATGATTCCGGTACTTTTAATTCTTGTGACTTCATTCACATCTTGTAAGAAACACCTTTTTAATTCTATTAAAGGAAAGGGAGAAACAGTTACCGAGACCCGGAATTTGAGTGGTTTCAATAAAATTTCATTATCAATTGACGGGGATCTGAGCTATGTGCAGGACTCGGTCTATTTCGTTGAGATTTCGGCACAGCAAAATGTTTTGAATGTGATTACAACTGAGATCGATGGTGGAAGATTGAAAATTGGGTCGAGTAAATGGATTCGTAAACACAATGGGATTAAAATTATTGTCCATTCTCCTGATATGCGTGAGATGGATTTGAGCGGAAGTGGAAATATTGAATCATCAAGCGATATTTTAACTACAAATCTGGAATTAAACGTAAGTGGTTCGGGAAACATCACGCTAGCTTCAGTCCACACGGATGAGTTTGAAGTAAAAATCAGTGGCTCGGGAAATATTACGGTTTCAGGCGGAGCGGTAACCAACCAAAAAGCGACAATCAGCGGTTCAGGAGATGTTGAAATGGATGATCTGACAGCGAATAAT
>CAMPIU010000128.1 GCA_946886545.1 uncultured Flavobacteriales bacterium
GTTCTATTTATTGACAATGATTTGTGTTCTTTTGGAGTTCTATGACAAGAGTTTACATAGATATGAACAAATTGAGCATAATTGTTAATGTGGATAAAATAGTTTCTTTTCATCCTGTTAATATGTGTTTAACATGGTGATAAAAGAGCGATAACTCGACCAAACTTTATGGTGCTCCATTCAAAAACTTGTACATATGTCTAAATAGTTCGAATATCCTAGAAATAGTTATGGATACTTTCTAACAGATATTGACAATTTGAGATTCAAACCTGTGTAAAAGTACTTTTGCTAATCCTATATAAACCAGGGCTTCCGGAGAATGGTTTTTTTCTTATTGTTAATTGATTGTTCCATTTGTTGATAAGCCGTAACTTTGACAAAACTTTCAATATTATGTCTCAAATCATTCCTATAGGAGCTGATCACGCTGGATTTCAATTGAAATCAGAAGTTATTAAACATTTAGAATCACTGGGTTACCAGGTTAAGGATTACGGATGCTACAGTGAAGAGAGTATTGATTACGCAGATTTTGGACATCCTGTTGCTGATCATGTAGAGTCAAACGAAGGTTCAAAAGGAATTGTTATTTGCGGAAGTGGAAATGGTATTAACATGACTGTTAATAAACATCAGGGAATTCGTGGAGCACTTTGCTGGAAAAAAGAAATAGCTCAATTGGCACGTGAACATAATGATGCAAACATACTTACTTTACCTGCTCGTTTTGTTTCAGTGGAAGAAGCAATTGAAATGGTTGACATCTTCTGGAATACTTCATTTGAAGGAGGAAGACACCAAAAAAGAGTTGAGAAAATCCCGCTTTAACAATTAAAAAGAGCTGAGACTAATAGAGACAAGATAAGAGAAAACAAAGTTTTCAGTCTTGACTCCAATAAGTATTGTCTCTTGACTCATTAACTATTCAATCAATAAATATGAAGATCATTTCAAGTTTATTATTCTCAAGTGCGTTGTGTGTTTGTTTTTCACAAGAAGTTGATATAGCAAAAAAATACAGCTCCTATATTAATGAAGAAGATCTGAAAAAGAATCTCACTATTTTAGCTTCTGATTCGTATTTGGGAAGAGAAACAGGAAAGCAAGGTCAGAAAATGACAGCTGAGTTCCTAACAGCATATTTTAAAAAATTGGGCTGTTCCTTTGCTCCGGGAATGACAGATTATGAACAACATTTTGAAGTAATTGAAAGCACACCAGGTGGGACGATGTCACTGAACGATGTATCACTGAATTTCAAAACAGACTTTATCTATTATGCCTGTAAGTCTAAAACGAATTTAGAAAACATACCGGTTTATAGTGTTGAACAATTACCACAGGTTGGAGAAACCCCATGCTATGTTGTACATGTTTTGAAAAGTCTGGAAGTGCGCAAAGAAGTTTCCGTTTTAAAAAAGGATTTGCCGAAGCATGTAAAAGGAATCATTTTAGTTTCTGAAAACTACGATACCTTATATGAATACATGGAACATTATGTTACTACTAAAACCATGGTTCTCGCAGATGAAAATAAAAAAGAAGAATTTCCGATTCTCTTTGTAAAAAAATCATCCCTGGAAACCCTGAAGAAAAAATCAAATGGATTTTTAACAGGTAAAGGAAAGGTTATGAAATTTTCGAAACCGGTTTTTACCCTGAATGCACAGCTTAATACGCAGGAAGAAAAGTTAAGTAGTTCCAATGTACTGGCATATATAGAAGGAAGCGACCCAGTTCTTTCAAAAGAGGTAGTAATTATTACAGCACATTATGACCATATTGGTGTGGATCATGGAGTGGTTTATAATGGAGCAGATGATGATGGAACAGGGACTGTAGCATTACTGGAACTTGCGGAAGCCTTTATGGAAGCAAAAAAGAATGGTCAGGGACCAAAACGTTCCATTCTAATTATGCCTGTTTCCGGTGAAGAAAAAGGATTGCTGGGCTCGGATTATTATTCTTCCCACCCGGTTATTCCATTAGAGAATACGGTAGCAGACCTAAATATTGATATGATTGGTCGGAATGACATTGGCCATGAAAAGGATACCAACTATATTTACATTATCGGTTCGAACATGCTAAGCAATGATCTTCATGATGCGAACGAGCGGATGAATGCCAAATACACACAATTGAAACTCGATTATAAGTTTAACAGCTTATCCGATCCAAATCAGTTTTACTACCGGTCAGACCACTATAACTTTGCAAAACACAATATTCCTGTTATTTTCTACTTCAGCGGAGTTCATGAAGATTATCATCAACCAACGGATGACGTGGAAAAGATCATATTCTCAAAAACGGAGAAAGTTGCCCGATTGGTTTTCTTCACTGCCTGGCAAATTTCAGATGATTCGAAACGCATTACTTTGAACCGGTAATTCCCAATAAAGATTCGATCAAGGCATTTGTTTTGTTAACATATTCCGTGTAAACATCGCCGGTTCCCGGACCGTTGAATCCGGTGTGAATGCGCTTTACTTCACCGTCTCTCCCTATATAAATGGAAGTTGGGAAAGAAATAACTTCATTGAGCATTTTAAATTGTTCGGATGCAATTCCTTTGGAAGCTTTACCTCCGACTAAAAAAGTGAAGTCAAGGTTTTTCCGCTGCTTTAAAGTAAGTATTTTTCTTGCCTGTTCATCAAAGGAATCTGCAGTTTCATATCCGATCGAAATAATTTCCAGCCCTTTTGAATGATACTTATCGTAAAGTTCTTTATAATAATTGGTTTCATCCATGCAATTCGGACACCAGGTTCCCATTATTTGAATGATAACAACCTTTCCCCTGGTTTCAGTATTTGGAAAAGAATAATCAGTTCCATCTACAGCCTTTAAGCTAAAACTGAAAGCAGAGTTTTCAGTTTTCAAAACAGTGATTGAATCCGGATCACGCAATTCGTAATTTGGATTATAGGTTGCTACAAAATCGGTGGAATAATGTTTTCCGCTATAGAAATGACCTTGAACACGCTGGTCCTTTAATGTGCCATTAAGTAAAAAGGCATGTGAACCATCAAAAGCAGAAAGGTAAAATTTAGACCCCTCAATTGTCCCTTCAAGAAAACGGTAATCACCCGTTTCTGTTCGGAAGGTTCCTGTAAGATGATTTTGATTCTGAGAAATAATCCCCAATGCGTCCTCTTCATCGTTTGTCTGTGGAGAAAAATGAGTTTCCCACTTCCCATCTAAACTTCCTGTTGGAGCATCTTTTTTTCGTGGTTTTTGATTGAAATGAGCGAAAAAAGGAATTTTATAATTTGCACCTTTATTATAGTTAAACCAGAATCCACGGATTTCCTTCTTCTTATAGGTTATAAATCTTAATTCGGAATCAAAACTCGGGAAAGGCAAAATGATCGTATCACCTTTTTTTATACCATTCATTAATTCAATTCTTTCTTCTGCATTATGTACCACAAGAAGAATTCTTTTTTGTTTTTTCTCCACGCTTAAGTGAACCGGTAATTGAGTTGTTTCATTTAATTGAAGGTATGCAGAATAAGATCCGGGAAGCAGAGGAATCTTTTGAGAGTATACAGATGTTACGGAGAAAAAAGCCAGTAACAAAGAGGCCAAACTTATTTTCATGGGGTGCTAAAGTGCCACTAAATTAATTTTTTATTTTGAAGAAATCAGAGTCGTGCAACCTTTTTTGGTAGTTTAGAGTCTATTGATACAGCAAGTGCTATGGATGATTTAACATTGGTAAATGAATGCGCCAAAGGAAATTCAAAAGCACAGCGAGCGTTGTTTGATAAGTTTGCTCCCAAGATGCTGGCAGTTTGTCAGCGTTATCTCAGAAATAGCCAGGAAGCTGAAGACGTATTACAGGATGGTTTTGTAAAGGTTTTTCAGAAGATTGTTGATTTTAAGATGGAAGGATCTCTGGAAGGGTGGATCAGAAGAATCGTTGTAAATACGGCTTTGGATACCATTCGAAAGAATAAGAAGCTATTGAATGATGTTCAGGTTGAAGAAGTTCAGTACAAAGTATCTTTTACAGACCATCAGTTCGATGGAATGGATCTGGCACAGTTAATGAAGTTGATTGACGGAATGCCGGATGGATATCGAATTGTATTTAACATGTTTGCAATAGAAGGTTATTCACACAAAGAGATAGCAGATACATTGGGAGTGACGGAGAATACCTCCAAATCTCAATACTCGCGTGCACGAGCTTTTCTACGCACTCAATTAGAATTATTAGAACGTGATTGAAAAAGATAATATACAAGAACTGTTTTCAAAAGCTTTTGAAAACCATACCTCTGCGGTAAGGCCGGAGTTGTGGGCTGGTGTTCAGGCAAAGATGGCCGCTGCGGGTGTTGCTTCTACAGCAACAGTTGCAACGAAAGGTCTTTCTGCTTTGACGAAATGGATCATTGGCTCAGCTGCAGTTGGAACTGTGGGTGTGGTCACTACTGTTATTGCCTTGAATTCAGGTGAGGAATCTACGAATAAGAAGACAGATGCTCCAAAAGAGATATCTCAGAATATGACTGTAAGCAGTCCTGAGGATCGTGAGGATGAGCAATCTGTTAAGAAGGAAAACACCTATTCTGCTAAACCGGAATCAGTGATGAATTCGAATGAACCGTTTGAAGATCTTCCGCAAGAAACAAATCCGTATAGTAAGGAATTTAAACAAGACTTTACACCGGTAGAAAAAGAGAATTATTCTTCCGAAACGCTTAAACAAGATAAAGTAAAACCGGAAGAGAAAATTGCTCCGTCAGAAAACAGCAAAAAAGAATCGGGTGAAAAGACAGATTCGAAAAAAATAGCTGATAAGAAAGACGATATCAAAGAAGCACCGGCAAAAAATCCGGAAGACACTAAAGAACCGGTCTTTGTTAAGTTAGAAGCGAAGGTTACCAAGTTCCCTAGTATTTTTACTCCTAACGGTGACGGAAGTAATGATGTTTACTTTGTAAAAGCGGAGAATATTAATGATTTCCAATTACTGATCATTGATCAGAACAACCGTGAAATGTTCCGTTCTAATACTCCCGGAGAGCATGATGGATGGAACGGAAGAGATAAAGCCGGTGATGAAGCACCAAGCGGAAGTTATGCTGCAATCGTTACCGGAAAAGATCAAAATGGAAAGAGCTTTAGAGACATTCAATTGTTTGAATTAAGACGCTAATAATTACACGTATACTGAAAACACAACAAATGAAAGAGCATTCGTCAACCCTGGCGAGTGCTTTTTTTTGTGCCTGTACTTTGCGGTTTATAAGATATTTTGATAATCTTGTTAGTGGTAAAACAGCACAATGAAAAATCTATTGATTACCTCCGACAAAAATCAACTGGATACCGAATTCATCACAGCCTTTATTTCTCAAAGCTATTGGGCAAAAGACCGGACATTGGAAACGATGCAAACACTTATCGACAATTCCCTGAATTTCGGTGTTTTCTTAAATGACAAGCAAATAGGTTTTGCACGGGTAGTAACAGATTATGCACAGTTTGCTTATCTCATGGATGTATTCATTGCTAAGGAACACCAGGGCCTGGGATATTCAAAGATCCTGATGAAACACATCCTGGAAAACGAAGCGTTGAAGAATGTTAAAGTCTGGCGACTGGCAACCTCCGATGCCCATGAATTATATCGGAAATTTGGTTTCACAGAATTGTCAAAACCGGAGAATATGATGGAGTTGATGTGTTAAGAGCATTAATCCGATTTTGATCTGAAATATGATCGATAAGAAATACTAGTATTACGTATTTTAATGTAACTTTCAAACGCAATTAAACGAAGATGACTATCAACCGAAAAACAGTATTCACCTGCAGCCTGCTTGTTTTATTAAGTTTAGGTTCTTGTGAATTGCAGGAACCATCAGAAAAAGAAACACAAACGTCCTATGTTGTCAAATCGGATGAATCTTCGGATGTAAGCAAGCTGGAGAAACTGATTAACCTGGAACAATTCCGCCCGAAAAAAGCAACGTTCCACCACACTTACATTGAAACAATTAATGGAGACGGTTCGGATGCAGAACCAAAGGATGATTATTTACAGGCAGTCCTTTATTTTGATTCTCTGACCTTCCAAAAGATGCTAGAAGTGGCTAGAAATGCGGATTATCCGGCATCAAAGCACTCCAAAACCAAATTTGCTTTTCCATGGTTAGACAGAGCGCTTTCAAATGAGTTGGAAAGTTCGGCTTCAACTTATTATGGCCATCCGGATTTATTCTTTGGTACTGAAAATGGAGAGTTGTGGTTTCTGGATAAAAAAATACTGTTTTATCGCGAGATCAAGTAAACTGAAAGAAAATAGAATAGCTATTGATAGAGGTTATTCTCCGGATATATTTATTTTCAGCTATACGTGTTCATCTGTGCTCCTGTGCCAACGCTGTAGCTAGGGCGCAAGTGTTCCGCGGGAAAACAATAACCTGTGACTTGGTGGTTAGTTGTTTTGCCGCCAAACCAACACTAAATCATCAGATCCAAACTTCCGTGCGAAACAGCTTTGTTCATCAACACTCCTCTGCGAGAGTGATTAATCACTCAAAACAGTCATTTACACCAGTAATTAATAACAAGAAAAGCTATGTGATCTCTGTTTTCTATCGTGGTTCAAAACTTACTCTTCTACCGAAACCAACTCCAAATCAATCTGTCTTTTCTTCGGGTAAGCTAACCATGAATGGATCAGGCATAGGTGCGCCAACGTTACTCCATATATCACTCGACTATTAAGCATGGATACCGCGTAGATACCCCACCTTTTAACCTACGAAGTCGAAAACGAAGTAGGTCTAAATACACGAAAAGCGAAGTAAAAAAAACATCAAAAATCCACGTCCATCTGCGCCCTCTGCGGGAAAATAAAAACTATCAATGCGAAACCCCTATGTGATCTATATGCCTAATGTGGTTCAAAAATCACTCCGCTACCGAAACCAACTCCAAATCTATTTGTCTTTTCTTCGGGTGAACCTCTGAGATCTTCACACGGACATTATCTCCGAAATGGAAGGTTCTTCCTGTTTTCTGACCAACGATTGTCATTGTTTTTTCATCGAAAGTATAGCGGTCTCCCGGAAGTTCCTGTAGTGCCACCATTCCTTCACACGCATTTTCCGTCATGCGTACAAACAATCCGAATTCTGCCAGACCGGAAACAATTCCGTCAAACTCTTCCCCGATTTTGTCATGAACAAATACTACCTGGAAGTACTTGTTAGACTCGCGTTCTGCTTCCGTAGCTTTGCGTTCCGTGCGTGAAATACGTTTGCAGATATCTTCCAGCGCGGAGTTGTATTTATGCGGCCTGTTCTCCAGGCATTCCAATAAAATACGGTGAACCATCAAGTCGGCATAACGACGAATGGGCGAAGTGAAGTGTGTATAGTACTGAAAAGCCAAACCGTAGTGACCGATGTTGTCGGTATCGTACGTTGCTTTTGCCATACTACGAATTGCCATTTGCTGAATGATGCTGAATTCGTTTTTCAGATGAATGTCGCTTAGCAATTTATTGATGCTCTGAGCTGCTTTTTCCGGACTTGTGAATTCAAGCGAATGACCGAATTTATCCAAAAACAAACTGAATAATGCGATTTTCTCCGGATCCGGCTTGTCGTGAATCCGGTAAACGAAGGGAACAGGATCCTTGCCTTTTTGAGGCATTCCAACGAACATAGCAACACGTTTATTCGCCAAAAGCATAAACTCTTCGATCAGTTGGTGTGCATCCTTTGAAACCTTCACAACCACATCAACCGGCTCTTTGTTTTCATCCAGTTTGAAACGGATCTCTTCCGAATTGATCATCAAAGCACCCTGCTTAAATCGCTCTTTTCGATAGATTTTCGCGATTTTATCTAAAATATG
>CAMPIU010000129.1 GCA_946886545.1 uncultured Flavobacteriales bacterium
TGATAGTCGTTGGTTCTGGGGGTTGAACATTGGTGGTACCTGGACTAAAACAGATATTCCGCATAAACTGGATTTAGGATACGGTTTGATGTTGGGACGTCAATTCAATTACAACTACGGAAAGCCTATCAGTTTTGATTTGCGTTTACGTTATTTAACAGGACTTTGGAAAGGGTATAATACCGATTCGACCAATGTTTCTGCTAATCCTGTTTACACAGATTACAATTCATTGAACCAGCCTGTGGTACTGAACTTTGGTACAAGATTGCATGAGTTGAGTTTAGAATTGGCAATCCATCTCAATAAACTGAGAGAGCGAACAGGGTGGGATCCTTATATTTTTGGAGGAGTAGGTTACACATGGTATCAAACCAAAGGAGATCTATACGGTTCCGACGGATTCGGATATACTTATGATTCAACCAAATTAGCTTCCGGTTCATATACTCAAAATGAGATTTACTCCTTGACGGATAAGAAATTCGAAACGAATTTGAATTCACCTGTGAGTATGGGAAGATTTATGCCAAGCCTTGGTATTGGTCTTGGTTACCAGGTTGGAAAAGGTGTTTCCCTGGGGATTGAACATAAAACTACGTTTACAATGACTGATAATTTTGATGGTCATGTGCAAGCGAAAGGAAAGTATACGAATGATTGGTACCATTATACCAGCTTCTATTTGAAATTTCACATCCGAAGTCATTATGATCACACGACTTACCAGGATACGGTTCGCCAGCCGGTGGTTACAAATCCTCAGTATACACAAGCAACTAATACTCCTCCGTTTGTTGATTTTACCAATCCGAGTGTTAGTGGAACGACAGTTAATTCAGGTAATTATGTTATCAAAGGAAAGATCCAGCATGTTAAATCAAGTGCGAATGTTATTTTCAGACAAAATGGAAATTATATTACAAACTTTACTTTCAATCCTTCCACACAAGAGTTTCAAAGCATTGTAACATTGGTTCCGGGGCAAAATACCTTTGAATTAACCGGAACAAATGATTTTGGTTCCGATATGGATCAAACGGTTATTAATTATATAAGAGAGACACCGACTCCTCCGGTCGTAACTTATTCCAATCCAAGTTCAAATCCTACAACTGTTCAAAATCCGGTTTACAACCTTGTTGGAACGGTATTGAACGTTACCGGAAAGGATAAAATCACGATGACTTTGAACGGAAATCCTGTAACATTTACTTACAACACTTCTACAAGAGGAATTAATGCCACGTTGAATTTAATTACAGGATCAAATATCGTAACAACTACGGGTACGAATCAATATGGATCTGACAGTGAAACAGCAACAATCATTTACCAGCCGCAGCAAACGATTCAACCACCTGTTGTTTATTTTGTGAATCCGAATATCAATCCGTATACGGTGAATCAAAACACCTTTGCTTTGACCGCTGATGTATTAAATGTTGCAGACGCACAGCATGTGAGCTTCAAACAAAACGGTACGATCAATAATAACTTTGCTTACAATGCTCAAACGGATAAATTCACAAGCAATGTGATTTTAAATGCTGGTCAAAACGTATTTGAGGTTATCGGAACAAATGCAGCAGGTTCTGCTTCAGCCACTACGATTATCATTTACAACCGCGCAGCACCCAAACCTCCGATTGTTACAATCACGAATCCGGGAACGAATCCGTACGAAACATCCAGCTCTGTGTTTAATTTGAATGCAACGGTGTTAAACGTGACTCAAAAGAGCCAGGTTAAAGTGACTTTGAATGGAGTAAACTTACCGAACTTTACCTATAATGCTGCTTCAAATGGAGTGACGGAACCATTGAGTTTGATTGTCGGAGCGAACGTAGTAAAGGTTACCGGTACAAATGCAGACGGAACAGATTTCAAACAAACAACGATTATTTACAAGCCGGCTGCAACAGTTCAGCCACCATTGGTTCAGTTTACGAATCCGAATACAGATCCGTATACAACTTCTGTGGGAACTCATAATGTAGTAGCATCTGTGCTTCATGTCACAAATCAAAGTGGTGTAAACGTAAATGTGAACGGAACAAATGTTACCGCTTTCACTTTTGCAAACAACGCAGCATCTTTCCCTGTAACATTGATCGAAGGGGCAAACATCATTACGGTAACCGGAACAAATACTGCCGGAACCGCAAGTGAGACACAAACCATTATTTATAGAAAGCCTGTTGCAGTTCAACCTCCGATTGTTTCATTTATCGATCCGAGTCTGAATCCTTCAGTTTCATTGAATGCATCTTATGCCGTTAAAGCACGTGTTCGTTTTGTTACTGCAGCTAATCAAATTGTATTAAAGATCAATGGTCAGCCTTCGACAAACTTCTCCTATCTTGCATCAAGTGAATTAATGGAATTCACAACCGGTTTGGTAAACGGGGCAAATGTGATTGAAATTACTGCAACGAATGCAGCAGGTTCAGATATGGAAACGACTGTAATCAATTACAGAGCACCGAATCCTACATTGCCTCCGGTTGTAACAATTACTTATCCTGCCTTAAATCCTCATACTGTGAACGTAGCAAGTAGTAATGTTAGTGCAACGGTTTTGAATGTTGATAATCAACAACAAATTCAGGTGTCGGTGAATGGAGCGCCATATTCGGCTTTTACTTATTCGACCTCAACAAAAGTGTTGACAATGAATTTGTCTTTGAATGTGGGAGCAAACAATGTGTCCATCACTGCAACAAACAGTGCCGGAACAGCATCTGATGCAACTCAAATTATCTTCAAGCGCGATGAGGTGATCAAACCACCGTTTGTGACTTTCATTCATCCTGCTATGCCGGGTCAAACAGTTTCTTCTTCTGCTTATGTTATGAAAGGGCATGTAACGAACGTGACCAGTCAGTCTCAGATCGTAGTAAAAGAAGATGGTTTAGTTGTTAATCCAAGTTTCTGGACATTTGATCCGGCTACTTTGGAGGTGACATTTAACCACACTTTGAATGCAGGGAATAATATTTTTGAGATTACAGGTACGAATGCCGGTGGAAGTCATACCGCATCTACTTCAATCATCTATAAGAAAATTGAAGTTCCATGTAATAAACCTGTCATTACATTCAGTAGTCCTTCCACACAAAATACAAGTGTGGAAAATGCTCAATTTGCTTTGAAAGCGAATGTAACGAACATTACTTCCGTGAACCAGGTCGAAGTTTACCTGAATGGAAGTTTACAGGCAGTTGGAAATCTGAATACAAGCACATTTGAATTTGATAAAGCTTTAACTTTAATTGAAGGAGCAAATGCAATTGAGATCAAAGCAGGTAATTCTTGTGGTACAACAACCAGTACAACAGTTGTAATTATGAAGCCGAAGGCTATTCCTTGTGTTGCTCCTGAGATTGTTCGCTTAAAACCAACAGCCGAAGTAATGATCACGGAAGGTGAGTCGGTTTCGGTAACTGCAACAGTGAGTAATATCACACAAGCATCCCAAATCCAGGTTCAAATTGATGGAAATACGGTTCCGTTTACCTACGACGAAGGGTTGCATACAGTAGTTTCAACGGTGACTTTGACTGAAGGAGATCATACCATTACGATTTCCGTAAGAAACGAATGTGGATCCAAACAATTGACATGGAAGATAACCCGCACGGTTTGCAGACCTCCGGTGGTGATAATTACAAGTAGTTCTACTCCAAATAACTCGGTAGTTACTTCAGACGGATTTAACTTATCAGGAACGGTATCAAATATAACAAGTCAGTCAGATATTTCGGTTACCCAAAACGGCCAAGTGATCGGATTTGTTTACAATCAGCAAACCGGAGTAATTACAATAGACCGAAACCTGGTATTAGGGGCAAATGCATTTGTGATTCATGCTAGAAACAAATGTGGTGAGAACAGTAAAACGATCAATGTTTTAAGAAATGAGGTTGTAACTGTTGCACCGCCGACTATTCAAATTACTACTCCTTCTATAAGCCCGTTGGAAACTGATCAGTCTGCGCAAACAGTTCAAATAATGACGACGGGTGTTACTTCTGCATCGCAAGTTTCTGTTACATTGAATGGCGTTGCTACAAACTTTGAGTACAAAGCTTCAGGTGGAGTTCGTTTCAATGCTTCGTATGTGATCGGAGAGAATGTGATTGTTGCAACTGCAGTTACTCCTGGAGGAACAGCAAGTGATACCAAAACGGTTATTTACAACGCTCCGGAAGTTATTCCTGCGCCGGTTATTTCATTAACCAATCCGGGACGTTGTCCGGCAACATTCCAGGTTGGAAATGTGACTATTTCGGGAACGGTTCAAAATGTGTCAAATGCCAGTCAGGTAAGTATTTTGTATAACGGAACAAATGTGGAATTTACTTCAAGCATTGAAAGCAACGTATTAAGCTTCTCATTCGTAGTGAATGTGACTTTGTCCACGGTTTCAGTTCCGTTAGTGATTACAGCAACTAATGCCAGCGGTACGGATACTAAATCTTGTCTGATCAATGTTGCCACACCAAATGGAAACAACGGACATGGGAACAATACAGACGGTAACGACGAATCAAACCCGGGAAATGGTTCTGGAGGTCCGAACGGTGAAGAAGGTGGGTCAACAGATGATGAAAACGGGAATGGAAATGGAAAACCAAAAACCACAACAACACCTGCAAGACCAGGTACTGTAGTAAAACCAACAACACCGACAACAACTCCCGGCAGACCTGTTGTAAGACCCTAAACTCATAAATATAAATTTGAAAGTCCCCCGGCATTAAATATCGGGGACTTTTTTTTGCTTTTAAGAGGAGTTCCGGGAACGAATGGCTATTTTTGCACTGTAAATAAATTACCATGACCAAGGAAGCAGTTTTGGAAGTATTGGGAACCATTTTGGAACCCGATTTAAAGAAAGATATCGTAACACTCAATTTTGTAGAAGACTTACAGGTTGAAGATTCGAAAATTACCCTTACGATTTATGTTTCTAATCCGGCCCTTCACGCAAGAAAACGGATGCAGGAAGCTGTGGAATTTAACCTGAAGCGTGTTTTCGGTAAGGATATTGAGATCACATGTATGGTAAAAGGTTTACCTTCTGAAGCGCGTGAAACACATCGGAAAATTCTTCCCGAGGTTAAAAATATTATTGCAGTTGCCTCCGGAAAAGGTGGAGTAGGTAAATCTACTGTTACTGCCAATTTAGCCGGTGGACTTGCAAAAGCAGGATTCCGCGTGGGAATCGTAGATGCAGATATTTATGGTCCGAGTATTCCGACGATGTTTGACGTCGTTGGTGAAAGGCCAACAATGATCGATGTGGAAGGAAAACCGATGATCAATCCGGTGATGAGTTACGGGATCAAGATCTTATCGATGGGTTTCTTTTCTCAAAACGATGAAGCAATTGTTTGGAGAGGACCAATGGCAGCAAAGGCAATGACACAATTGTTTACAGATGCTTATTGGGGAGAATTGGATTATTTATTGATTGACCTTCCTCCGGGAACCGGAGATATCCACTTATCCTTAGTACAGACTGTTCCTTTGGATGGTGTTGTTATCGTAAGTACTCCTCAGGAAGTGGCGCTTGCTGATGCACGTAAAGGAGTAAATATGTTCAAATTGGATTCGATCAATGTTCCAATTGTTGGACTGGTAGAAAATATGTCCTGGTTTACACCTGCTGAATTACCGGACAACAAATACTACATTTTCGGAAGAGATGGAGTGAAGAACCTGGCTGCGGGAATGAAGGAAACTTTTTTAGGACATATTCCATTAGTGCAAGGAGTGCGCGAATCGGGTGATGTGGGCAGACCCGCTGTATTTCAGGAAAATACGCCTACAGCATTAGCTTTTGAAGAATTAGTACGTATCTTTGTAGAAGAGGTGAACGTGCTCAAAGCGCGTAAAGCATTAAAAACACAAAAAGATGGTGTTAAATAAAACCGAATTAACTGATAAGATAAATCTTTCATTAAGTGAGTTAAGACCTCATTTAAAAGCTGATGGAGGAGATATGGAATTGGTTGATATTACGGATGAGGGAGTCGTGCAGGTAAGATTACTTGGAGCTTGCAGTGACTGTTCAATGAGTTTAATGACAATTAAAGCAGGATTGGAAGAAGCGGTGAAAAAAGTTGCTCCTGAGATCACTGCTGTAGAAGCAGTAAACTAGTTTTTTAAGTTGGTGAGAAAATAGCAGTGCAACTTTCTTTGAATGAGTGGCGTCTAAGTCATATCGAAAGAAAATTACCCGCGCTATGAAACAATTGAAAACAATTTTTGTATTTACTCTCTTTCTCACTTATTCCAATTTTTCTAATTCCCAATTGATCTATTCCGGAGTTTCTGATCTGGAAGTTTTGATCACCAATATTTTTGGTGTTCAATGTCAGGGAATCACCAATGTAGGACTTCAGGGAACCCAGGCACAAATCGCCCGTTTTGAAAATGGACTTGCCTTGGGTGTAAACAGTGGTTTAGTCCTGTCAACAGGATTTCCCAACATGTCAAGTGTTCCGTCATCGCAGTTTTCAAGCTACAATTTGAATATGCCCGGAGATAATGATATCATTCTGTATGGTAATTTATCCGGTCAGGGAGCATATAGCTTTGATGCAATTGCTGTTCATTTTGATTTTACTCCGATTGTTACGGATACCATTCGTTTTAATTACATTTTTGCTTCGGAGGAATATCCTGAGTACTCAAACACAACTTATAATGATCGTTTCTTGTTTTTGGTGTCAGAAAATGGAGGAACTCCAGTGAACATTGCCCAGGTTCCAGGTACAACTGTTCCGGTTGAGATCAATTCAATCAATCAGTTTGTAAACGCGCAATACTATATTGACAACATGACCGGTCCAAATTCAGCGAATTTTGTATTCGACGCATACACAGTTCCTTTGGAAGCGAAGTTTTATGCTCAGGTAGGAAACACCTATCACATTAAATTAGTGATTTCGGATGTTTCGGATGGCATTTACGATTCTGCAATCTTCCTGGATGAACAGGAAGCAAATAATGATATTTCAGGGAATCTGACGGTAAATGGTCAACCGGCTGAAGGAGTATTGGAAGTGTTTAATTTTGTTCAGGACACATTGGTTGCAACTCCGGTTGAAACAGTTAATGTAACGAACGGAATGTATGTTGCCGATAGCTTGCCAACCGGATTGTATCACGTTCGTTTTACACCGGACCCGGTTTTATTTCCTACGGCAGTTCCACTTTATTTTGCAACAAGTTCTACCTGGACCGGAGCAGATGCAATCGGATTACCATGTTATTTAAACAGTGCCAATATCAATGCAGACACTTTGGATGTATTGGATGCTACCGGAAGTGTTTCTGGAACAATTGTCGTGGATACTTCGTATTTGAAATCATTGAATGTACCGTTTGAAAGAGCTTTAATGATTTTAAAGAATGCACAAACTCATGAAACAAGAGGGTTTGCTTATACTGCTTCAGATGGAACTTATACTATTGATCACGTGGAAGCAGGTTCATATTATTTGTTAGTGGATGTTCCATACATTCCCCATACGGATACTTTATTCTTTGATGTTCCGGAAGGTGGAGAACTATTGGGTGCGGATTACGCAATCCTTCCGAATGGTATTACCGGTAATGGAGCTCCATATTTGGGATTAGAGGAATACACAGAAGTTCAATGGAGCATTTCTCCGAATCCGGCAGATAAAATGATTGAAATTGCCTCCGACCAGGAATTGAAAGTGATCCGGGTAATTGCCATTGATGGGTCAGTGATATTGGAAATGAATCCGGATGGGTTAAAAACAAGTTTAGATATCAGTCAGTTGAAACAAGGAGTTTACCTGGTTTGTTTGAATCAATCAGCTCCAAAAAGGTTAGTTGTTACG
>CAMPIU010000130.1 GCA_946886545.1 uncultured Flavobacteriales bacterium
CACTAGTTTAGTAATAATTATCTTTTCAAAAAAAGTTATGAATACTCAATCCACCGGCAAACCTTCCAATCTTAAAATCTCGTTGATCTTCACCGGATCTGTTTTAGTGCTTAGTCTCGTACTGGATCTGATAGCAACTTTCTTCAAGTTAGATTATTTCCTGCGTTGGGATTATTTGTGGTACAACATTGGTTTGGAAGGTTTTCTTAGTTTTCTGGCAGCATTAGGAACGATTCATTTCACCTCCAGGCTTGCGGATTTCGCTTTCAAAACGATCGTTATCAGGGTTATCGTTTTTGCTGTTCTTTATGCTCTATTACCTTCACTCACCCAATTAATTATCTATTTATCACTGCTAGGATCAGATATGCACTTATTCATGGCGGACTTCAGAATTATCACTGCCGGAATCAAACTATCGTTTATTCTTATTGTCATTTGGATGGTGTTGAAGTACCGGCAAAAAGATTAATTCGTCAACCATCTTTATTCTCCCACGGAACACTTGCGCCCTAGCTTATGCTTACGCTGAAGCTTCAGCATAGGCGCACAGCGTTGGCACAGGAACACGGATGAGCACAGAAGTTTTCAATGATTGAAAGTCAAAAATATTCATGTTTTTTTTGCCATAGCCACAAAGAACCAAATCCCGATAACTATCAGGATCAAAATGCAAAAGCAGATTCTGCCAATAAATACTAAAAGCAGGTAAACCTGTTGCGGGATAGTTACTTTAGTAAGTAAACGCTAAAATTCATTACTTATGAGAGCATTCATTACAGGGATATCTGCTGCCTTGATCATTATCCTAAACGCATTGATTGGCTATCACTATCCCCCAAGCGGAATTTTAGGAACCCCCATAATTCTTGGAATAAGTTCTTTGATTATTGTTTTAGGTGTCAGAAAAACAGCCAGTATCCTGAAAAGCTTACTGATCTTTGCCTATGCTGTACTCAATGATTACCTGGTCATGAATTATTCCGGAGAACCTCTTGAGCAAGAAGGAAGCGGTTCGTTGAATTCGTACCTGATGTATGGATTGATTGTCAGTTATGTTATTTTGATTTTAGGGACTTTCAAAACAAAGGATAAGCTGAGCATGAAAATACTGGCCTGGATCCTTTTTCCGGTACTTGTGCTTCTTTACTCACAAATCCGATAAGGTAGGGTATTAGTCCTTTTCACCCGCAGAAGACCATAAAAAGGTGGAGCCAAATCCCGATAGCTATCCCTTAGGTTTGTATTCGGAAATCTAAAAAGTCCTTAATTCTCATCCCACATTCATTTCGTTTCTTTGATTTTTAGCTATCTTCAAAAAAAACACAGATTGAATGGACATTGTTGACAATATTGAGCTCACCTATTTAAGTATTTCCGACTACGAAGCATTGAAAGAGGCAATGGTTGAATCCTATGCAGGGTTGGCCAATCCTTACTGGACCAGAAAGCAGGTGGAAACACTCATTAACCAATTTCCGGACGGACAAGTTGCCATTAAAGTCAACGGTCAAATTGCAGGGGTGGCACTTTCCATTATTGTGGATTCTTCGAAATACGAGCATTTACATACTTACAAACAGATCACAGGAAATTATACTTTCAATACTCATCGGCCTACCGGGAATATCCTATACGGTATTGATGTCTTTATCAAAAAAGAATTCCGCGGTTTGCGCCTGGGCCGACGTTTATACGATTACCGCAAGGAACTGTGCGAGAAACTGAACCTCAAAGGCATTGCGTTTGGCGGACGCATTCCGAATTTTCACAAGTACGCGAAACAGATGTCGCCGAAGGAATACATCGAAAAAGTAAAGCGAAAGGAAATTCACGATCCGGTACTCGATTTTCAAATGTCGAACGATTTTCACCCTTCAAAAATTATGAAGAATTACCTGGAAGGCGATGCGCATTCGAAAGATTATGCGGTTTTGCTGGAATGGGATAATTTGTACTACGAAGTAAAAAACGAAGCTCCGAGCGCTATCAAAACCGTTGTCCGTTTAGGCCTGATCCAATGGCAGATGCGTCCCTACGCCAACCTGGATGACCTGATGCAGCAAGCCGAGTATTTCATTGATGCCGTCTCGGGTTACCGTTCGGATTTTGCCTTATTCCCGGAATTCTTCAATGCCCCATTGATGGCTGAAGACAACCATTTATCGGAACCGCAGGCAATTCGTGAACTGGCGAAATACACCCATGAAGTGGTACAACAATTCTCCAAACTGGCAATCAGCTACAACATCAATATCATTACCGGAAGTATGCCCGAGATCCAAAACGACCGACTTTTCAATGTGGGCTACTTGTGTCACCGTGACGGAAGAATTGAAAGCTTTGAGAAGATCCACGTCACCCCGGATGAAGCAAAGATTTGGGGAATGGAAGGCGGAAATCACTTGCAGGTTTTTGATACGGATTGCGGAAAGATCGGAATCCTGATCTGCTACGATGTGGAATTTCCGGAACTCAGCCGTTTACTGGCAAATGAAGGAATGGACATTCTCTTTGTTCCCTTCCTGACAGATACACAAAACGGGTACTCACGTGTGCGGCATTGCGCGCAGGCAAGAGCAATTGAAAACGAGTGCTACGTAGCCATTGCGGGAAGTGTAGGTAACCTTCCGAATGTACACAACATGGATATTCAATACTCCCAGTCCATGGTATTCACGCCATGCGATTTTGCTTTTCCATCAAACGGGATCAAGGCAGAAGCTACTCCGAATACGGAAATGATCCTGATAGCAGATGTGGATATTACTTTATTGCGAGAACTGAATCAATATGGATCGGTAAGGAACCTGAAAGACCGCAGAACGGATATTTATGATTTGAAAAAGAGGAAACGGAGGGAGTAACAGGTAAAATGTCATGTCGAGTTCCACCATGTGTTCTCAATACATCCCGACTGAACATGTGTGTAATTGAAAAAATGGTATTATAATTGCAAAACACTGATTTTAAAATTAAAGAGATGAAAAACCTACTTACATTGCTGGTACTTTTTTTAGCGTCTAATGGCGTGAATGCACAACAAGTTTACTCTGTAGATTATGAATCGCAGGCGGATGTCAAAGTTTTTGTTGTGGATTACGAATCACAGGCCGACCTTTTGGTTTATAAGGTAAAATATTCTTCCCAGGCGGGAGATAACGACGGAAAATGGTTCTTTGTTGATTACGAAAGCCAGGCAAAAAAGTCGATCTATTTCGTAAAATATGAAAGCCAGGCAGATTTGAAGATCTTTTTTGTGGAATACGAAAGTCAGGCAGGCTGGAAAAACAGCAGTAAGAAACAGTTGATGTATTAAGAGATATTAGGATATTAGGACTTCAGGATATTAGGATCGGAAATTTAAGTCCTAAAATCTTAAAATCTTGATGTCTTAAAATCCAATTTACTAACTTCGTGGAATGTCCTGGCTAAAGAATTTGATCAAATATTATTTCAGCAAACGCATTCACCGCGATAAACTGCATCCCTCAGTAGGAATTCAGCAGCGTGCTTTGATGCAACAGTATCAATTGGCCCAGGCAAACAAACAAGTTCCTGCGTTCAACACAACCGGATTCAAAGTCTTCTCTCAATTTGAAGAAGACGGCTTGTTGCTTTTCCTCTTTTCGTTACTTGGGGAAGGAAGCAAAACCTTTATTGAGATCGGTTCCAACGACGGAATAAACAGTAACTGCAGCAACCTGGCAATTCATTTTGGCTGGTCGGGTTTATTTTTTGAAGGTGATCCGAAACTAATCCGTCGGGGGGAAAAATTCTACTCCAAGATCCCAACACCTTATCACCCGAAACCAAAATACATTCAGGCGATTATTCAACGCGAGAATATCAACCAGTTGATTGAGAAAGCAGGTTTGAGCGGAGAGATTGAATTACTTTCCATTGATATCGACGGAAACGATTATTGGGTTTGGGACGCTTTAACAGTAGTACAGCCAAAAGTAGTTGTCATTGAAACACATACGGAATTCGGTTTGGAGAACATCGTAGTTCCTTACGATCCTGATTACATGTATCCGGGAAAACATCCGATCTATCACGGAGCCAGTGTAATTGCCATGAATCAGCTGGCTGAAAAGAAAGGTTATCGTCTTATTGGAGCAAATGATTTGGGAATGAACCAGATTTATATCAGAAAAAACTTACTTTTAGAAGAAGTTCCAAGCGTTTCCCCTGAATCAACTTTATGGCACCCGAAAGCAAAAGCGGATTACCTGAAGTTTAATGAAATCAAAGATTGGGAATACATTAAAGGGTAAGATTATGATATTGAAAACACTTTTTTCGAAACAAGCTGTTGACAAAAGCATTGAGCGGATCAATCGATTACAGGCTGATTCAAAACCGCTTTGGGGAAAAATGAATGCTGCGCAAATGCTGGATCATTGCAGTGAAACAATGAAAGTGGCCCGCGGACAAAAAGAACTGAAACGTATGTTTATCAGTTACATTCTCGGAAGTATGATGAAATCCTCATTCTACAACGAAAAACCGGTTCCAAAAAACAGTCCGACACATAAAGACTTTATCGTTACAAGTACCTCAGACCTTGAAAAAGCAAAGCAGGAATTGATTGACCATTTAATAGCTTTCCAGGAAGACGGAATGGACAAATGTACTTCCTTACCGCATTCTTTTTTCGGAAAGCTTACCAAAGAACAATGGGGATTGGGAATGTATAAACATTTGGACCATCATTTACAGCAATTCGGAGTATAATCATGGAATTTATTGACCAGGCTTTAGATGATTACTGTTGTGCTCATACCACGGCAGAATCTGCATTATTGGCAAAATTGAATCGCGATACCCACGTAAACATTTTGCAGCCCCGCATGTTGAGCGGACATTTTCAGGGACGATTATTGAGCATGCTTTCTAAAATGATCCGTCCGGAACGTATTTTGGAAATCGGAACATATACAGGCTATTCGGCGCTTTGTATGGCTGAAGGATTGACTGAAAATGTGAAGATCATCCCAGTGGACATCAATGCACAGCTTGAAGACTTTGTCCGATCTTATATCTCGGAAAGCGAATATGCTTCCAAAATAGACTACCGCATTTGCAATGCCGTGGAGGAAATTCCTAAAATGGATGAACTATTTGACCTGGTTTTTATTGATGCCGACAAAATGAATTACATCAATTACTACAGGCTGGTTTTTGACAAAGTAAGATCAGGCGGATATATTTTCTCAGACAATGTATTGTGGTCAGGAAAAGTGATTCAAACCGAAGGAAAAATAGACAAGGACACGCAATTATTGAAAGAGTTCAATGAATTGATTCAAAATGATCCACGTGTAGAAAATATCCTGCTTCCAATTAGAGATGGGGTGATGATCGCCCGCAAAAAATGAAACATTTTTTGCGTGAATTATCAATGGGTTAATTATCAATTATTAAGACGGGAAATCCTCTTGATAATTACTCCATTAATAATTAAATTCCTTTCAGGAATTTCCTCACTTCTTTCGATTTCGCGTAATCTTCCGGCAATTTATCGTATGCATCCTTCTTCCTGGAATCTGCTCCTTTATTGACCAACAAACGCACCAGGTCCAAATTTCCGGTTCCTGCAGCAATATGCAATAAATTCTGCTCCTGGAAATTCAAAGATTGGTTGATATTCATTCCTTCCTTTTCGATCAGGCGTTGCAACAAAGGTAAATTGATCTTCTCTACACTAAGGATTGCCAGGTTACTTACCTGTGTTTTCGACAATACGATATCAGAATACTTATTCAAAAGATCAGTAACTCCGGCCATATTCTTATCCGAGATGAGTTGATCCAATTTCAATATTTCCTTCGACCGGATAATCTCCAATTCTGCCAATTCATTTTTCGTAAGCGCACCCTTTCCTTTTAGGTAACTTACAATTCCTGCATCTCCTTCTTCTATGGCAATATCCATTAGACTTTCTCCTTTGCGATTGACCGAATTCAATTTTGCGCCATTATCCACTAAAAGCTGAAGTCCGGGCAGGTTATTTTGTCTGACAACGGTGTAAACCAATGGCTCATCTCCCCGTTTTGACCAGTTCACGTCTGCTCCGTTCCGTATTAAAAACAATGCCAAATCAATTTGATTGTCTTTTAGTGCCTGAGTCAGGTATGAATCGCCCCAGGTATCTTCCCGGTTCGGATTGCATCCATTTGCCACGGCAAATTTGATAATTTCTGCATTTGAGGTGCTTGGGCGGAATCCTCTTGAATCATAGGCATCCATATTTGCTCCGCTATTCTTAACACGAACCAATAAATCCATGTTAGAAGTATTCATCGCATAGAAAGCCATTGTTTCGCCATTCAATGACTTCACATCGAGCGAAGCTCCCTTATCATTCAAGTCCAATATTTCCTTTGAATTACCGGACGTCGCCATCAGGAAACTAATAATATTCTGACCTTTATTGTTTTTGAGTTTCAAGTCAGGCTGAGATTGTTTCAGGAAATCATACACGTCATTCTTGTCTTTCCCGGCAGATTCCATAAAAACAGTATTTCCCACCGTATTTTGGTGATTGATATTTGCCCCGGCTGCAATCAGGTATTCTATGATTGCCAGGTTACCTGATCTAACGGCATAATAAAGAGCTGTTTCACCGTTCACATCTTCATCCTCAATGGTTGGTTTCTGAGTTGCAAAGATTTCATTAAACACAGACAAATTTCCGGAATAACAGGATAACATCAAGGCAGTTTGGTTCGCGGCAGTTTTTTTATCCGGATCCAATTTCAATTCCCCGATGCAATAATCCATTCCTTCCTTATAACCTGATCTGACAGAATAATGGTAAGCATTTCTGCCATCTATATCCTGTGTGTTTTTGTCTACTCCTTTCTGGATACAGTATTTCGCGAGCTCCAGGGATTTATTTTCAAAACAGCTTAGGAACATTTCATCTCTTTTTAAATTCAAATCAATCAGCTGCTGACCTAATTTGATATGACCATTTTCAACTGCATAAGCGAAGGCTTCATTCACGTTTGCACCGCCCTTAACCAGGTAGAGAACCATTTCAGTTGAATTCATATCAATTGCAGCACCCAAGGGAGAAACGTAATGTTTACGGAATAAACCTGTTCTTCTCTTTTGTGAAAAGTTCACCCTAAATCCTTGTTCTACGAGATAACAAACCATCTGAGGCTTATTTGCTTCAACAGCATTCAATACACCATCCGAACATTTGAAACCATAAGCAATCAGTGTTTGTACCCACGGAACATCTCCTGTCTCAATTGCGTCACATAAACCGAAACGTGAAGAAGCACCCTTCGATAAGAGGTATTTAGCAATCTGCTGGGAATTATCATAAATTGCAATGGATAAAGGATTCGGATTACGATCGAACGGACTGTTTCCCTCATTAACATCTGCTCCGGCTTCAACCAGACGTTTGACTTCCGCCAGATTTTTGGCTCTTACAGCCTTAACCAAAGGAGATTCAACATCCTGTTTATCGGCAATTTCGGGTTTATCATCATCCTCTTGAGCAGAGAGCGAAAAAGAGAAAATAAACAAGAAAAGTAGTAGTAGAAATTTCATAGGTATTAAGGAAACTATTTATGGAAATTATTGGGGCCGGATAACCGCCTTTTCTTTTTCGAGTTCCACATCCGTTGCTTTGCTTCTGGAAACAAAACGCCCTTCTTTAAACTCATATGTAAGCAAGTCATAACCGCTGTAAGTAGTACTTTTACCTTCATTTTTGAAAGGGAGAGCGATCTTCAATACGCCGGTAAATTCTTTTCCGTTCAGAAAAAACTCAAGTGATTCCAAATTCTTCAGGAACTTGCTGTATTCCAAAAAGATCTCGTCGGTTTCCGTTTTTTTTCTGTCAGAAATATAAT
>CAMPIU010000131.1 GCA_946886545.1 uncultured Flavobacteriales bacterium
TCGGCGCCGGATGATGCAGCGGTTGTGAAGGAAAAAGCGTTTAAAAAACTTCAATTCCCAATGAAAATAAGCGGACAATTGAAGGATGAACAAACGGGAAAACCCCTTGCAAAATCTCCTGTAGAGATTCAACAGGATGGCAAAACAATCCTAAAAGCTTATACGGATGAAGCCGGAAACTTTGAATTGACCGTTAACGAAAAAGATCTGAAAAAAGAAACCTTTGATTTGATCTACCTGGCTAAGAGTCATGTTGCGGATACGCTACACAAACAAAATCTGAATTCTTTTCAAAAAGGTAAAAAGTTGATTTTGACCCTGAAAGCAGAATCGGTGAAATGCACCGTTCTGAAAACAGGAGAAATTCCACCTCCTGTGCCAGGAAAGATTGTTGTTGAAGGTGAAATAATGGATCCGGAACCACCTCCAATGCTTGGAGAACCGGCCATCATGGAAGAACCAAAACATGAATAACCAGCAATTAAACCTTAATAATTAACAACAAATTCTACACCTACACCTGAATCAAATAAGGGGACTTGTGAAAGCGGTCTCCTTATTTTTTTGATTGGGTGTTTGCTCCTATTCCATATTCTTTGGCAGCCATTTGCAGAAATCCGAAACTGAATTTATGCAAATTCGCATCTGTGATCAGAAGGAAAACTACTTTATTTTCTTTTAACTTTTGATCCAACGGCTGATTTCTCACCAAGGTTTCTTTGGTATAGCTGGCCGGATAAATCTGTTCATTGTAATACCAGAATTCACCGCCATTGAACAGAAAATTGGACACATTTGAATTGAATAGGGCCCAATAAAAGCTATCGGCAATAACCAGTACTTTTGGGTCATTCTTTTTCGGTTTCCTGTTAGGATGAAATTCAGGATAAGCCAATGTCAATTCAGGAACTCCCAATAACAAATTCATCCCGCTTCCGATATCATCATCTCCGCGCTTTGGTTCATCCGATTCGATAATCGTGTCTAAAACATAATATGGAATTTGAGTTTTACAGCGTTCCGAAACAAATTTGGTCAGTGAGTCCACAGCCAGAAACTGACCATAAGCACTCCAGTGAATTCCTGTTTTTGAGAAAAGCGGATATTTCGATCCCTTCTTCATAGACTCAAACCAGCTGTGCATATCAATATGTGAGACCGCTTGTTTCAGGAATTGTTTTTTAAAGACTTCGTAATTCGTCTTCCCATTCCTTGCCTTTTTGTAAGAATCCGGAATATATTCCGGGTAGAAACTGGCTTTTCCGGGAGCAAGGATAACAACCAGATCAATTCCCTTTTGCTTTAAGGTATCCTGAACAGCTTTCCATTCCTTTGTTATTCCCTTAATTCTTTCATCTCCCAGGAAATCCGTTCCATAATAAGCATTGATATAACTTTCCTCGTAGAGATAATCTTCTTTTCCCCTTATGACGCCGGAAGCATGTGCTATATTGAACAAACTGTAATTCCACTGATTATATAAACGGACCCAACCCGGCCGAAAACCTGTATGATCCGCAATGTATTTATCCTGTCCTTCCTGGTATTTTCCGGAGAACCAGCTTTCTTTAGTCAATTCAGGTTTTGATGAAAGCTCAAAAGATCCGTTTAAGGGTTTTTCTTCAAAAAAACGAAACTTATGCTGAATCATCGGAATACACAACAAAGCAATGACCGCAAAGAAAATCACTTGCTTCAATCGTTTATATGTGGGTTGCTGACTCATCAAAAACGGAAATAAATAAAGGGATTAAAGCCGGATGAAGTGACTGAACTTGCACTAAGCACAAATAAAATGATGGACATGAAAAGGAATAAACCGTTTGCAGTCAGTGAATAGGTGTTCCTGTTATAAACAAAATCCTGCATTTTCTTCCCGATTGATAAAGCCGGAAGAAATGAGAAAAAGGCTGCCACAAGCAGTAAAGGCCAGAAATTCGGAAGAGTGATGAATGTGTTGTCCCAACTGAAATCAAATAAGCGCTCAAAGTAAAGTTCAACCTGCCCCATATCATCTTCAATCTTGAAAATGACCCAGCCCATCATTACTACCAGGAATGTGATTGCAATTGAAACAACACTACCCAGGCGATTCAAAAGCCTTATCAGGAAAATGCGGTCCAGAATCAGGAAAGCGCCGTGAAACGCTCCCCAAACGACGAAGTTCCAGGAAGCTCCATGCCAGAATCCCGATAGAATAAATACCAGGATCAAATTAAAATACAAACGTGCTTTCGATGACACCCGGTTTCCTCCAAGTGGAATATACAGGTAATCCCGCATAAAATTCCCCAGCGTCATGTGCCAGCGGCGCCAGAATTCAGTAATGCTCTTCGAACTGTACGGACTATTGAAATTTTCGGGAAAGTGGAAGCCCATGATCTTACCCAAACCAATAGCCATATCCGAATAACCGGAGAAATCGAAATAAATCTGCATAGTGTAAGCCAAAATTCCTATCCAGGCTGTGGAAGCACTCAAGTGATGAAAATCACTGTCAAAGATCACTTTTGCCTGTTCAGCCATAACATTCGCAATCAGCACTTTCTTAGCCAAACCAATAGAAAAGCGATAAAAGCCAATGAGTTTTTCATCGATATTCTCTTTGCGCTCAATAACCTCATCTGCAATTTCCTGGAAACGGACAATCGGTCCTGCGATCAACTTGGGAAAAGCCAGCAAATACAACAAATAATCTTTCAGATTACTCAAAGGCGCATGCTTTCTCCGATATACATCGACCGTATAAGTGATAGATTCGAAAGTGAAGAACGAAATCCCGATCGGCATAATTACCTTGGTCCAGCTCACTTCCTTTAAGCCAAAACTATCCAGTAAGGCATTCGCATTTCCTATAAAAAAATTGGAGTACTTAAAATAGGCCAAAAGACCTAAATTGATAGTAAGAGAGAGAATAAGCAATATTTTCCGCTTTCTCTCTTCCTCCGAGCGGTGAATAGCCCCAACCAATAAAAAATCCAGGAAGGAAGTTCCAAGTAAAATAAAAACAAAGACAGGAGCACCCCAGGTGTAGAATAGAATACTGAAAAAGAAGATGGTCCAATTCTTCAGTGATTTGGGAACTACATGATAAACAAGCAGGAATAAAGGCAGGAAGTAAAATAGAAAGAGTGTACTGCTAAAAACCACTTGTTTGAATTTCGGATTCCGAAGATAATAAAAGTGATGAAATAAACAGGCGCGCAATTAATCACTCCTGATAGCTACCGGGACCACACTCATCTTAATTAGCGGTCTTTATGTCAACGCACAGTTGCAAAGGACGCAAAGTTTATGTGATCCCATCCGTACTATTTCCTGTCTATTTTTTAACCACCCAGGAATGGTTTCCATATCTCTTCCCGTTTTAACAGAACCACACCATTTCCGCAGTTTCTTGTGTTTCTGTATACGAGTGATTCTCAACAAGTGCGGGAACTGATTCGAACAGGCATTCAGGTTCAAACCCTGTTTTCCGTTCTTTAATTTTACTAACGAAATCTCTACGATTCCCATCGAATGAACATTTCCCTTCAATTGAACCAGCGTTCCGTTTTGTTCGGTAAAGAAAAGAACCTGCAGGCAAATGATCTCCGTTCCTTCTAATTTGGGAATGCAATGTCCTGCATCTTTGGGGGTGTGGAGCATCGCACTTTGGACGCGAGGCATCGCGTCCCTACGGTGTATACAAATTTGGGAAGCGCTCGTTTGAAAACATCCTTTTTCAAAATCAATTACTGTTCGCACAAGGGTTAAACCTACATGTGTTGCGCCCACAGGGAATGCTGCCCGTAAGAGCTTTATGGTATTCATGTTCAGACCCTGTTGTTTTCTGCTGATTATGGGGAAGGATGCTGTGAGGTCGAATATTTTCACTCCTTCATTAAACTGAAAGATCCTAAACCACTTGTTCGCATTGGCATCTGCGAGCATCGTTTCAGGCCTGCGCTCTCCTCTTGTATGTTTATTGTCCAGATGTTTTAAAGCCACCAATTCTTTATTCATCCGGTTTACCATGGTGCCGTCTTTCACCTGCCGGATAAAAGGGCTTAGAGCCTGACGGATCAGTTTACCTGTTTTTGAGACAATGGCAAACTCGGAACTGGCATCCCGGGCAGCTGCGTATTTCGGGTCAGTTTTATATTGTTTGGAAGTTACTCCGCCAGTACGGCGAACCAGGTAACCGTGCAGCCGGTCGTGATAGAGCGAATAATCGTCTATTCTTGCAATGGTTTGTGAACCGATCTGCTTTGCCATGACGCGATAATGGTTTACTGTGCAGTAAGTTACGGAATAATTGGTAATTATCAATGGGGTAATTCATCAATTATTAAGGAGTGTTGCTATTGTTTACAGCACTCTTCGAGCTTCGCTGTGTGAAACCTACTTCGTCGTCGACTTCGTAGGTTAAAAGGCACTAACTTCCACTGACGCTGCGGTCAGGGTTTTCAATACTCTTCGAGTTTCGTATGAAAACACTACTTCGTTCTTCGAACTTCGTAGTGTAAACGTGGGGTATCTATGCTGAATCCATGCTTTACCTATGCTTAATCCATACAACATCCACGGAGAATGGAGAGACACGAGCCTGAGCCTCGCGTCAGCAAGGGGAGTGTACTGCTAAAAACCACTTGTTTGATTATTTGGTTTTCAAAGATAAAAAAATGTGGGCACGCGATTAATCGCGTGCCCACTATAAAACAAACCTAACAACTTTCCTGTTTACCTTACTTTTCCAAGGCCAAATCAATGACTTCTTTCATCTTTTTGACATAGTGGAACTTCAATCCTTTTACATAGTCAGCAGTGATTTCTTCCACATCTTTCCGGTTGCGCTCACACAAGATGATTTCCTTGATATTTGCGCGTTTGGCAGCCAGGATTTTCTCTTTGATCCCGCCAACAGGAAGTACTTCACCGCGTAAAGTAATCTCACCGGTCATAGCCAGGTTTTTCTTCACTTTTCTACCGGAAAATGAACTTGCCAAAGAAGTCAGCATCGTAATTCCGGCACTTGGTCCATCTTTTGGAGTTGCACCTTCCGGAACATGGATATGCACATTTTTCTCATCGAATAATTCCTGTTCCAAATCCAGCCAGTCGCTGTGAGCTTTTAAGAATTCCAAGGCAATCACTGCAGATTCTTTCATGACCTCTCCCAGGTTTCCTGTCAGAGTCAATTTACCTTTTCCTTTTGTCAGGGAAGATTCTATAAACAAAATATCTCCACCAACGCTTGTCCATGCCAATCCGGTTACCACTCCCGGCACATCGTTGTTATCGTATTTCGTTTTTTCGCGACCTGCACCTAAAATACTCACCAGTTCTTCAACAGCTATTTTTTCAGAGAATTCTTCTTCCAAAGCAACTTTTTTTGCTCTGTGACGAGCCAGTTTTGCCAGCTTTTTATCCAAACCACGCACTCCTGACTCATTGGTATAATTCTCAATAATGCGCTCCAGAGCTTTGCGGTCTACTACCAGATCCTTTTTTGTAATCCCATGCGCTTCCAATTGTTTCGGCAGCAAATGTTTTTTCGCGATCTCAATTTTTTCTTCAATGGTATAACCATTCACTTCAATAATCTCCATTCTGTCCAGCAAAGGCCCCTGAACAGTAGACAAACTATTTGCCGTAGCAATGAACATGACTTTCGAAAGGTCAAATTCCGTTTCCACATAATTATCGTAGAACGACGAATTTTGCTCCGGATCAAGCACTTCCAATAAAGCAGAAGACGGATCTCCGTGATTACTTCTTCCAAGCTTATCAATTTCATCCAGAACAAAAACCGGATTTGCAGTACCTGCTTTTTTCAAATGCTGCATTACACGACCAGGCATTGCGCCAATATATGTTTTGCGGTGACCACGGATTTCAGCTTCATCATGAACTCCACCCAAAGACATGCGCACATATTTACGGCCTAAAGCTTCAGCGACTGATTTCCCCAGGGAAGTTTTCCCAACTCCCGGAGGACCGTAGAAACACAAGATCGGGGATTTCATGTCACCTTTCAGTTTCAAAACAGCCAGATATTCCAATATACGTTCCTTTACCTTTTCCAGTCCGAAATGATCCCGTTCAAGGATCTTCGCGGCACGTTTCAAATCCAGGTTATCAGTTGAATATTCATTCCAGGGCAAATCCAATAGCGTATCCAAATAGTTCAATTGAACGGTATATTCTGCGCCTTGAGGATTCATGCGCTGCAACTTCGCCAATTCTTTATAGAACAGTTTAGAAACTTCTTTACTCCACAATTTCTTGTCTGCACGATCTTCCAAGTCTTTTACATCCTGTTCCTGCGGATTGTCTCCCAATTCATCCTGAATAGTACGGATTTGCTGATGCAGGAAATATTCACGCTGCTGACGATCCATATCCATCCGTACTTTCGATTGGATTTCGTTACGCATTTCAAGCAGCTGAGATTCCAGTGTCAAATGTTCTACCACCATTCTTGCACGTTTGCGGAAATCCAATTCTTCCAAAAGCTCCTGCTTCTTTTTTACATCCGCGTTCATGTTGGAGGAAATGAAATTCACCATGAAGGTAGGAGATTCAATATTTCCGATCGCAAATGCTGCTTCCGAAGGAATATTCGGGCTGTCTTTGATAATCTGAAGCGCCAGTTCCTTCACATTCCGGAACAGGAGATCCATTTCCTTATCATCCTGTTCAGGCAGGATCTCTTTCAGGAAATTCACCTTTGCACGCATGTACGGTTCGGTTTGATAAGGCTCCGTAATCTCAAAACGTCTTTTCCCCTGGATAATTACCGTAGAAGTTCCGTCGGGCATTTTTAGCAAGCGAACAATTTGAGCAACCGTTCCGACACGATGCAGGTCGTTGAATTCAGGATTTTCTTCTTCCTGATCAATTTGGGAAACCACACCGATCACCCGTTTGCCGCTATTGGCATCCTGCAATAATTTCAAGGATTTATCACGACCAATTGTAATTGGAATCATGACCCCGGGGAAAAGCACATTGTTTCGTAAGGGCAAAATAGGTAAATCTTCCGGGAATATTTCTTTGTTCATATTGTCTTCGTCGTCCTGCGACATCAAAGGCAAAAACTCTGCGTCTTCTTCAGATGAGACTATAATTGTATTATCGAATGAATCTTTCATGTATGTGTATATTAACGTCAAAATGTCATTGTTCTTATTATTAATCACAAAAAACTGCTGACGATAGGGATTGTCAAGTGTTGTGCCAATCCGAAATCCCTGACGAATTGACATAGTTATTCAGAATGACAGATAAACGTTGGATCGATAATCAGGTCGTAAATTGGATTCCTATTAATCAGATGAATTCATTAAAACCTTGTTTTTTATACTTGTTAAATATTTTCAATTTAACACTCAAAACTAACGAGTTAGTCTAAAGATTCCCGATAAGTAACCCAAAACGGTTTTTTATGCCTATCTTGCCGAACTCTAAAAAAACTGAATGAGCGAAATAGGTTCCGTAAAATGGAAGAAGAAGGATCTTGAACACTTCTTTCCCACACTAAAAAAACGCGTTGATGGATACTTCAGCGCAAACAAGATCAAAAAACAAGGAAATAGAAAACTTTATATTAAAGCATTTATTTTATTAGCAACTTACCTTACTCCTTTCGTTTTACTTCTTACCATTCCCCTTCCCAATTATGTACAACTATTAATTTGGTCCTTTATGGGATTTGCATTAGCAGGAATTGGAATGAGCGTGATGCACGATGCCAATCACGGTGCTTTTTCAAAGAACAAGACTCTGAACTATTTTATGGGACACTCACTTAACTTATTGGGTGGTTCTGTTTGTAACTGGAAAATGCAGCACAACGTATTGCATCATACCTACACCAATGTAGCAA
>CAMPIU010000132.1 GCA_946886545.1 uncultured Flavobacteriales bacterium
TTGCAAAATTCAAAGAATAATTATTAATTATAAATGACTTAATTATCAAGGGGATTCTTTTTTAATACTTGAAATCTCCTTGATAATTAATAATTAAACCGTTTATAATTCAATTATGATCTGAACGAATTCGGGGTGAGCTGTGTATGTTTCTTGAAAAAATTGGAGAAATGAGCCACTTCTTCAAAACCCAAACAATAAGCAATTTCCGAAACCGTCCAGTTGGTCTGCCTCAATAAAATCTTTGCTTCCTGGGTGATGCGGTTTCCAATAACTTCAGTAGTCGTTCTTCCGGTATTTTCTTTTAGTACCTTATTGAGATGATTGACATGAACAGCCAGCCGATCTGCATAATCTTTTGCAGTTCGCAAACCGATCCGGTGCCGATTGGATTCTATCGGGAATTGTCGTTCCAGTAATTCCACAAATAAGGAACTTACCCGTTCCGAAGCGGAATGTTTAGGATATAGAACAGAGGCAGGCTGCAATTTTTGCCCCAGATGAATCAGTTCCATTACATAGTTGCGGATCAAATCGTATTTAAAAGCGTAATCAGAGGCTTGCTCCTTGCGCATTTTTGAAAAGACCGTTCTGACGTACTGGTATTCATTTTCAGTCAGTTCAAAAACCGGAACACTTCCGGGACTGAAGATCGGAAGTTCATCCAACACAGACCCTGTATTTGATTTCGTAATGAAGTCCGAACCAAACACACAAAATACCGCACTGTGATCTTCATTTTCAGACGTATAATTATAGGGAACTTTTGGCGTCGCAAAAAGCAGGGCATACTTTTCAATATCAATTACCTTATCCGCATATTCAGCCCTGCTTTGCCCCTTGATCAAACTGATCTTGTAATACAAGCGCCTGTTGTAAGGCATTTTTCCATCCCGGCATGTATTCTGAATGGATAATTCATCGGTATCAAACACATTGAACTGTCCCAACTCCTTACTGATCTCTTTGGGAATTAAAGCTGAACCGTTTAAATTACAAATTGACTTATAAAACTCTTCCAGGCTGAGAAACTCCATGTTTTGTGAATTGCAAAATTCAAATATACGGAGATTAATTATCAATTGCGCTCAATCACCTTTTCCCTTATACAAATTGGATACTGAGCGTAGTCGAAGTATCAATTATGAATCATCAACTCCCTGATATCTCTTACAGGAGCACTTCCATAACTCAGGAATTTTTCATGAAATGCTTTCAAACGGAATGCTTTTCCCTGTTTTTTCATTAACTCTTCACGCAGACTGCAGATTTCGGTAAAGCCTGTATAATAGCTGCACAACTGCACCTGGCTTAAAGTTGCCCTCTTCCACTTCCCTTCAGCTTCAGCTTGTTGTTGGTAGGCTTGATTCACCAATAAATCCAATGCCTGTTCTTTAGTGAAACGGAGGTTATGAACCGAATAGTCCAAAATGGTATTGCAAGTTGTTCTCAAATTCCATTTGTAATACATCAACCACATTTCAGGACTGTTTTTATACCCGTTTTCCAGCATCATAAGTTCTGTGTAGACAGCCCAACCTTCCACCATTGCGCCATTTCCGAAGATGGATTTAATAATGCTCGGTGAATTATTGCTGTAGACCAATTGTGTGTAATGTCCCGGAACGGCCTCATGAATATTCAGGATTTGCAACACATAATCATTGTACTCGCGCAAATAACTCTCAGATTTTTCGGTAGACCAGCCATTCATACTTCCCACGTTATAGTAGGTGTTTCCTCCTTTATCGTATGGACCTGGGGCAGAAATAGATGCCCCGGCAACTCCTGCCATATAATCCGGTTCACGACGAACAACCAAGGGTTTCTTCGGATCCAGGTAAATTAAATTCTTGCTTTTCACAAATTTTTCCAACTCCGGAATTTGCTTTTCGATGTCTTTCTGGAAATTTTCAGGCTGCGTGTGCTTCAATGAAAGTTGGTCGATTAGTTGTTTCACCAATTGGTATTCGTTGCCTGGCATTGGCTTTCCCCCCATGTGTTTACTCCAGATCTGACGGGAAATCTTCACCATCTTTTGATGTAATTCTTTTTTATGGGCCAATGCACTTTGATAAATCTCCTTTGCAGAATTGTCCGACTGGATATCAAATTCGAATTTTTGGGAATACAATTTACTGCCTAAACGGAAACTTCGCGGATTGGGATTAGAAAGTTTCTCCAGCCAGGAAGCATAGTCTTCAATGGTTTTTTGGGCAGCTTCACTTCTTGCCAATAAAACGCTTTTTTCTTTCGTACTCAATTTACTTTTTTCCAGGCTAGCCAATAAATCTGTGGTGAAGACAGATAATCCTCCCCGATTTTGCTCAATGGCCAATTGTGTGTGTTCTTTTGTCGGATTTTTGATATTTGCTTTCGCCGCTTTATAATAAGCCGGAACATTTTTCAAACGGATTGAGAAATTTCGAAGACGTTCGTCCAAAGGAGCATAATTATTCGCCAGCATTTCAGCAAAACCACCGCATATGTTATAATTTGACGGATTCCATTCACCTGATTTGAAAGTGCCTTGCTCCCAGGCACTTCCATTGAGATAGTTCAGTATCAATTTAAAATCAATTTGATTTGCTTCGGAAAGTTTATCTGATGTAAACTGATTGAGTTGGTCCAATTCTTTTCGGATGAACTCCCACTCTTTTTCCTGTCTTGCTTTATCCGGCACAACCAAAACAGAATCGAATTTGTGATATCCCATTCCACTAGCCCAAGCCGGGTTCATTTCCCACAAGCGCAATACAAATGCTTCTTTGTATTTATCAAACTCGGCATCTGCGTCGACATTGCTTTTCGGACAAGCAGTCAGAAGTCCAAGGATTGCAAATAAGAATGCCACATAGACGTAAACGATCCGTTTTTTCATCACTGTAATTTTAGCGTAAGGTACTAATTTTTAGATATCTCCCGCAGAAGGCGCAGAGGAACGCAGATGTATTGTGAAAACAGATTTAAAATAAACAGATGCTACCCTTTACTATTTGCCCTAAATCAACTCCACTTCAATTTTTATATTTACTGTATCACCTTAAAGATTGTAACATGTCTCACATCAGAAATATTCACTTTTCAATCCCATGTAAAGAAAACATTAATGACATGAGTTCATGTGATCAAGGAAAACACTGCAATGCTTGTGAGCGAACAATCATCGATTTCAGAAATAAGTCACAGGAAGAATTAGATAAACTGAAGAAAACCAACAAACAAATTTGTGGCATCTACTCGGAGAAACAAGTTGCGAAAGGATATGAATCTTATTTCCAATTAGCAGCTGCAACTGTGCTTGCTATCGGATTAAGTGGTTCATTTCAAAGTATTCATGCTCAGGAAGAAACGGATCCGTTTAAATTTCCCACAACCAACACAAACACTGTCGTATGCACTACCGTTTCTAATGAAAATTTGATTATTGGCACCATTTACGATGAATATCCTGAATATCCCGGAGGAATAAAAGCTATGAGATGTTTCTTTGAGGAAAATCTGGTTTATCCTTCAGACAGCGTAGAAGGGAAAGTTTATGTCTCACTCGTTGTCGACACCATTGGAAGAGTTACGAATGTCATAATCAAGAAATCACTCAGTCCATTAGCTGATGCAGAAGTAGTCCGCGTAATAAAACTGATGATTTTCAAACCAGCACGTATAAACGGCAAAGCTGTTAATTCCAAAATATCTCTTCCCGTTTCATTTAGCCTGGACAGAAAAAAATAGAAAGAATTATCAAGTGGCTTTTACGAGAACGACAAACTCCACCTGATAATTGATAATTAAACCATTTCCAATTTCAGTTAAGCTTCAACCATTCCCTTGCTCGCCATACGATAAGTATGCGAAGAAAAGATATGTCTTCTTGCAAAACGTTCAGGCGTTGCTGATTGCGTCAGTTTTTTATAGATATTATTCGGAACACCGAAATACTCAAATACTTGTCCGTTCAGAAAAGTTACTTTTAGAGTCAATCCTTTGTAATGGAAATCGGCAATCATGGAAGTATTGATCGTATCCTGATACTCCTCCATGTTCTGTTCCAGGGTTTCCGGCGCGATGCTTACCAGAAAATGGTATGCGTCAATTATTTCCAAACTGCGTTTTTCTGCTTCGGATTTCAATGGATCTTCTTCCTGGAATTTATCAGGATGCCATTCTTTTACCAGTTTACGGTAAGTTGTTTTTAACTGAGCCAGACTGATTTCCTCTTCCACCTGGAAAAGTTTTCTGTATGATGCAATGCGTTTCATGTTTCTTTTATAGATTTTAAGACTCAGGTTCCAGATTAAATTCCTGATCTATTATAAATGGAATTAAATTGAATTCAGGTCGAGTCCGTCTGTTTCTTCAAACGGAACCTGTTTTCCCATTTTCTTTTGAATAATTTTAAAATGATGTTCGTCTTCCGGAGTAACAAATGTGAGCGCTTCCCCTGTCGACTCAGCTCTTCCCGTACGACCAATGCGATGAACATAATCTTTTGGAGAGCGAGGTAATACGTAGTTGATTACGAAAGGTAAAAATTCAATATCGATTCCAAGAGAGATCAGATCTGTAGCAACCAACACTTTTAAATGTCCTGCTTTGAAATTCCGAAGGACTTTATTTCGGGCATCCTGGCTTTTCTTGCTGTGAATTGCCTGTGCGTCGATGTTGTTTTTGCGCAATTTTTCCACCACCTGATCGGCTTTAAAAGTAGAACTTGTAAAGACCAAAACCTGTTTCATCTTACGTGAACGGATCAAATAACGCAACAAAGGACCTTTTCGTTCATCGGAAACACGGAAAGCCGTTTGTTGGATCAATTCAACAGAATCTTCTTCGTTTTCGATCTTGAGTACAATCGGATCATGTAATAAGATCTGTTTTATCTCCGAAACTTTGTCGTTTAGAGTTGCAGAGAACAATAAGTTCTGACGTTTCTTCGGTAGCAGGCCAATTATCTGCTGCATTTCCTCCTGGAAGCCTAAATTCAACAATTTGTCCGCTTCGTCTAAAACAACCGATCTCACAGAACTTAAATGAACGGCATTCGATGCTGCCAATTCAATCAAACGACCCGGAGTTGCGATCAAAATGGAAACACCCATCATGGCTTTCATTTGCGGATTGATGGAAACACCACCGTAAACAGCTTTGATTTTAAGAGGTTCCGGAAAAGAACGTGCAAACACTTTGAATACTTCTTCCACCTGGATTGCGAGTTCACGCGTTGGAACGAGGATCAATGATTGAATGTGTCTGTTCTTCCCTTTTTCAGCTTTGGAAAGCTGCGTTAAAATGGGGAGTACATAACTGGCCGTTTTACCGGAACCTGTGGGCGCAATCCCCAACACATCCTTTCCGGTCAGAATTGCCGGAACAGCCAGATCCTGAATTGGAGTAGGCTTCTCGTAATTCATTTCGCTTAAAGCTTGAAGTAAAAAAGGCGATAAGCCGAAAGAAGAAAAAGACATCCGATTTTTATTTGAGGGTGCAAAGATAGGGAATTTAGATGTTAAGATGCTAAGACTTCAGGATATTAAGATTTTAGGACTTCAGGATGTTAAAATATTAGGACTGGGATTTTAAGACTTGATCCAGTCCTGATACCCTAAAATCTGAATGTCTTAATATCTATTCAAGATCCCCGCAAACTCATAAGTGACACCCAGTTCAGCTTAATTCCCCACAATCGGCAATAGATTCACTAATTCAGGTATTTCGGAAAGTTCCCGAATCCGGGGAACGCTGCGTTCTTTTTTAAAACGATGTTCCGGATCAAAATGAATGGCTGTCCAGCCTGCATTCAATGCCCCGATAATATCTGCTTTAAAATCGTCTCCGATCATAATTGCATGTTCTGTTTTACAGCTGGTTAAACGTTGAGCTTCCTGGAAAATTTCCCGATGTGGTTTAGTGAAACCAATTTCTTCGGAACAGAGGACAGTATTAAAAAAGTGACTGATTCCGCTTTTCTGCAACTTGATGTGTTGTACCTCCTTGAAACCATTCGTGATAATGTGCAGGGAATAATCCTGTGCTCTCAATGATTCGAGCATTTCCGTTGCTCCCGGAAAAAGTGCGGTTTGCTGTGGTGAGAGATCAATATATCCGTCGCTCATTTGCTGAGCAAGCTCATTATCGTGAATTCCGTGATGCGCCAGGGCCTTTCGAAATCGATTATCGCGCAATTCTTCTTTTGTGAGCTTTCCGTTTCCATATTGCTGCCACAGATCGGCATTAATCCGAATATACGTGTGATGAAAATGCATGAAGTGCTCAATCGTTTCACCCAGCTTCAAATGATCATACAAGTGCTGTAATGCAAAGCGCGAGTTGGTCTCAAAATCCCAAAGGGTTCTATCGAGGTCAAAAAATAGTTGGCGAACTTTCATTTAAAAAACAACTCAATAATATACGCTATTCCGGTTGTAATTGCTCCGTTGATACATATTCCCAATAAGATCAATGGAAAGGTGCGTTTTTCCTTTCCATAAAATTTAGCAGTTACAATGGATCCAACAGGAACCGATAAAAATAACGGCGCATAAAATGCAATTCCATAAATTCCAAAACGTCTCTTTAACTTTACAATCAGTTTATTAAAACGGGTGAATCGTGGTTTGTATTTCAAAGGAGTTCCGTTTGTAATGGAAGCGTGAAGTAAGGCTTTGCGTTTATTATGTGCGCGGATCATAAAAAACTCACTCGAAAAATAGAAAATAAATGCGGCCAGAAAAGCTCCTGCTACGCAAGAGAGATAGGTTTCGAAATAGTTTAAATGCATTCTCGGGCCAGCAAATGGAGCAAACATAAATTTGATCATTGATAAACCAAAGAGTGATAAATAGAGGTGCCAGTGCATAATTTTATCTCCTTAACATTTTACTCCGTAAGCCAAATCTCCGGCATCTCCCAATCCCGGAACAATGTAAGATTGAGCAGTTAATTCTTTGTCTATCGCGCCTACCCAAATAGTAATAGTATCCGGCAAGTGTTTTTTAACAAATTCGATTGCTTCCGGAGCTGCAATTGCCGCCACGATATGAACTTTAGCCGGTTTTCCCTGCTTTAATAGTGCTTTGTAAACCATCACCATGGAACTTCCGGTTGCCAACATCGGATCTGAGATAATCAATGTTTTTCCATCGATTGAAGGAGCTGCCAAATATTCGACATGGATATCAAAGTCTTCGGCAGTAGTGTGCTTTCTGTAGGCAGAAACAAAAGCACTTTCAGCGCGGTCAAAATAATTTAACAAGCCTTGGTGCATAGGTAAGCCCGCTCTCAAAATGGTTGCCAAAACCGGTTGTTGCTTGAGGGTTGAAACTTCTGCTTCTCCCAAAGGAGTTGTAACCAATTCCGTTTGATAATCCAACTGTTTGCTTAATTCATAAGCCAATACTTCGGCTACGCGTTCTAAATTACGCCTAAAACGCATGGGATCAGTTTGAACTGTACAATCCCTCAACTCTCCTAAAAAAGTATTGAAGATGGATGCTGACTGACCTAAATTGTAAACCATAGTATTGAATATTGCAGGTGAATTTTGTGCTTTTTAACCAGGCATTTTGCCTCATCACAAAATAAAGGAATAAAAGCAAACAATCGAAATAAAAATGTGTTTTGTTAATGAATTTTAGCACTTAAAAATAAGTCATATCCCAATCCTTAGATGTAATTTTGCAACATGGCCAAACAAAGCAAAATTGATTTTAAGATTTTCAAACGATTATTGAAGTTTGCAAAACCTTATTCCGGGCTTTTGATTTTGGCTTTTTTGTGTACTGTTTTACTTTCTGTAATTGGCCCTCTAAGACCAATGATTATTGGAAATAC
>CAMPIU010000133.1 GCA_946886545.1 uncultured Flavobacteriales bacterium
ACTTATCATTATATGGTTGGAACGACAGTCTGTTCCAATTAAAACAAACTTCACAATACAAACATCTTTTTCATGGCCGTGTTTCCGCAGTAAACAAAACCAACTATGAAGTTATCACCGAGAGTGGTATGCTATTGTGCGAACTGAGCGGGAATGTGCTTTATGGCAAATCATCATTTGAACTTCCCTGCACGGGCGATTGGATTATATTTCAAGCCTTTGACGATCATAAGGGAATAATAGTTGATGTTTTACCTCGTAAACAAACGTTATACCGAAGAAAGAGCGGAACAGTATCTGACAGACAGGCTATTGCATCCCATATCGATAAGGCGTTTATTGTACAAAGTCTTGATGACAATTTCAGCGTTCGCCGAACGGAGCGCTTTATGTTTCAGATATTGGAAGAAAATATACAGCCGGTATTGATACTTACTAAATCTGATTTGGAGTTCGACTGTCAGCAAGTAGATGAATCGTTGAAACATATTCTTCGCCGGATGCCGGTATTTTTCACAAGTATTCTTTCTCCCGAAACAATTCTTCCTGTCCGAAAATTTATCAGCCAGGGAGAATCGGTTGTATTTGTGGGATCGTCGGGTGTTGGAAAAAGTTCATTAATCAATGCATTGTGTGAACGGACAGTGTTTTTAACATCTGAAACAAGCAAATCCACAGGTAAAGGGAGACATACTTCAACCCGAAGAGAAATGGAGTTGATGAATGACGGTGGCGTATTAATAGATACACCGGGTGTAAGAGAATTTGGCTTAGCCTCGGATAATTCTGAGGTATTAGCAGATATGTTCGATGTTTCCGATTTTGCAGAATCCTGCCGTTTTAAGAATTGTACACATGTCAATGAACCCGGTTGTGCGGTTGTCGAAGCTGTGAACAGTGGTGATTTGGACCTGGAAGTATACAACAGTTACCTCAAATTGCGAAAAGAATCCTGGCATTTTTCGACTTCCGAACATGAGAAGCGTAAAAGAGCTAAATCTTTTGCCAAAATTTCAGATGAGGTTAAAAGAATAAAAAAAAGGTAATTTTCCTATTGTTAAGTTCAGGTGTTCCGCTATTAAGTGGAGCGCCTGAACTATATGTAATAACATTCAAGACTACCAAAAATCTGAGATATCCTTTCGAATAAAATGGAATTGAACCGCTATAAACCCGGGAAATCGAATGAAATCAAAAGCAGTGTTTTAAACCGTGAATAAAATTGCAGCAATGATCACGTTTGCAATCGTTCCGAATTTTGCATCCTTCCAGAAGCGGATAATCAAGATTTGGGATACCAGGATTGCAGTTAGTCCAACCAGCCACCACTCACCGATATTTATAAGTATCAGTAGTACACAAGTGAAGCAGAGGAGGGATGCTGTCAGCCACAGTATTCCAAAAGTCTTCGAAATGTATTGGTTTAAGGGTTTTACAGGAAGGATGTCAAATGCCTTCGCAAAGCCCATCAGATGTATTGTGCCGTGCAGGGCCAAAAGGATTATCAATACGGTTTTCATTAGTTCTTATTTTTAGGATGTTTTTGCAGAATGATGCCACAACAGGTTAATAACAGACCAATTGAAAACATGGAATAATGAAGAATATTCAGATCTTTCACCAGGATCACCTGGATAATAATCCATCCGGAGAGCAAGATTCCCTGTAAGATCACGAAGAGGGGATAACGCTTTGATCTGATTATACTGGCTGTGGCAGCTATCACATTCATAAGTCCGTTGACAACTAAAAGCACCCATCCGGGAATCAGGTAAGTTGAAAAAGGAGAACTTGCCAAGTACGCTGTTGACATCCCTATTTTTTGCCCCGAAGGGTCCGAAATGAACAGTGTTCCGGCAACCAAAGCATTGACCGCTGTAAGCAAGAGTAGGAAAATGGCAAGAATCCTGACTATTTTTAACCGCTTCTCCATGGTGTCACCTTTTTGAATGTCTATCTGAAAAGTTCGTCAATGACATTTGAAATAACTGAAAGGTTCCAGACAGCTGTTGCAGGTGTACAGGGCTTGACATGGTGTTGCTCCGAAACGGCTTATGACTTTCGTTTGTTTACTGCCACAATGAGGACAGACCACCGGGGTATTGTCCGCAACCGGAGGTGAAATTCCGGTTTGCAGTAATTTGGTTTTGGTTTCTTCCGACAACCAATCAGTGGTCCATACGGGGTAAAGTTGCATTTCAATTTCTACATCAGGATAACCGTTGGCCGCCAGTTGCTCGCGAATCAAATCCACGAACAACTGTTTAGCCGGACAACCGGTATATGTCGGTGTAATAATCACTTTCAAATGCCCCTCTACTTCTTCAACACTGCGCACAACGCCCAGTTCTACAAGATTAATTGTGGGAATTTCGGGATCAGGAAGCTGTCTTAACAGTTCCAGAATGTGTTCGGTTGTTGAAGAACTTACCATGTGGCATCCGGATAAGCGCGTGGCAAAAATTGCATTTCGCTGAGCAAATGTCCTAAATATTCCGTGTGGAATCCTTCCCGGCTGTCACGTAAATGTGTTGACTTTAGCTCAGGTTCCTGAATACCTGCAGCGCGTAATGTATTGCTGACTTCCGTCTTCCATTCCGCTATCAATCCTTCAGTATCCGCAATGTACTGCAAATCGACAGCATCGAATGCAAACAATTCGGGAACAAAGCGAAACAACCTGTCAATGGCAAACTGTAAACGATGATTGCTTTCTTCCGTGCCAATTCCCAGGCGCAACATCCAGTCTTTTGATCGTTCAAGACTGTAGCGAATTTCCTTTAAAACTTTTTCAGAAAGTCCGGCAAGTTTACTATTATCACTTTGCAACAAGCGCGTGAATATGCTTTTCACATACACGTCATGCAGGTATTGCCGAGCAATAACCCAAGCAAAATCGGTATTCGGCTGTTCCACCAACTTGTAACAGAAAAATTCCCTCTCATTCCTGCGGTAGGCATAGTCGTCTGCAGTTAGTTCTTTTCCTTCTGTTTCTGCCAGGAGTTTGTATAGCTCCTCTGCACGACCGAGCAGATCCAAAGCTGAATTCGACAACGCAATGTCTTCTTCCAGGAAAGGTCCACGACTGCACATTTCGCAGAGACGTTGTGCGAGGACTAGTTCCGTATCTGCCAGGCGCACCAGCAAGCGGGAAAAATCCGTATTTATTGAAATGACCATAAATTCGTTTTTGTTTAGATGTTTTTTACCTCCGCCGGAATTTGATAGAATGTAGGATGACGGTATATTTTGTCTTCCTGAGGATCGAAATAAGCGTCCGCATCTTCCATTGGCACAGACACAATACTTGATGATTGAACTACCCACAATTCACGACCTTCTCCTCGTCGACAGTATGCATCACGCGCATTCTGTACTGCCATTTTTTTGTCATACCCGTGTACGCTTCCGGCATGTTTGAATGCGATTCCCGGTTTTTTCTGGATAAATACTTCCCAGATGTTATCTCCAGTTTCCATAATCTTAATTGATTTATAATAAACTATTTGCAGTTTCTGTTTTTTGTGCATAAGCTACAGCAGCTTCACGCACCCATCTATTTTCCTGATGTACATTCCGGTGATGATCAAGCCGGTCGGTATTACACGGGCCGTAGCCGTTGATAACATCATGGAATTCATTCCAATCCAGCGGACTGTGTTCATAGCTGCCTGTTGTTTCGTTCAGGCGGCAATTAGGGTCGGGAACAGTAAGTCCCAGAAATTCGACCTGTGGTACTGTTTTATCAATAAATTTCTGCCGCAAGTGATCATTGGATTCCCGTTTGATTTTCCATTTCATTGCATTTCCGGTATGAGCGGAATCCGTGTCATGCGGCCCAAACATCATGAGGGCAGGAAACCAAAAACGATTCACCGCATCCTGTGCCATTTCACGTTGTTCTTTCGTTCCGCGCGCCATGTGTATCATGATTTCGTACCCTTGTCGCTGATGGAAACTTTCTTCCATACAAATCCGCACCATTGCACGTGAATAAGGTCCGTAAGAAGTTTTCTGCAAGGATACCTGATTTACAATTGCAGCTCCATCGACCAGCCAGCCAATAGCTCCAATGTCTGCCCAGTTAAGCGTGGGGTAATTAAATACGCTGGAATACCGTGCCTTTCCTTCATGAAGTTGTGCAATCAATTCTTCACGCGATACATTGAGCGTTTCGGCAACACTGTAAAGGTACAATCCATGTCCGCCTTCATCCTGGATCTTAGCAAGTAAAACCTGTTTGGAACGCAGGGACGGTGCTCTTAACAGCCAGTTTCCTTCGGGTTGCATACCAATCACTTCGGAATGGGCATGCTGTGAAACCTGACGTACCAGATGTTTCCTGTATTCATCCGGCATCCAATCGTGCGGTTCTATTTTTAAATCTTGTTCTATTAGTGAGCTAAAGGCCGCTTCGTGTTTTTCCATAGTTTATAGTATTGGAATCTGTAAATCAAGGAGAGAATACAGACTCAAATTGAATGCATCAAGAATAGCACCTTCTCCCAGGAAAAAAAATGAGAGTTGTCACGAAAAAAACTGATTTTGGTCAAATATTGAGAGGAAAAATCGATGGGATCGAACCGCTGTGAATTTAGGAAACTGAGTGAGATTGGTGGTTGCATAAAATTTGAGTTTACCACCCTCTTTAGCACCTGTGATAGTTTCCCGCAGATCACCTTTGCATTCTTTGCTTCTTCGCTGGAGCTAGGCGTAAGCGTTCACCATTTGCGGTTAAAATAAGGCTGGATGAATAAACCGCAAAGAAGCAGAGAGCGCAAAGTTTTAAAAGTTACTTGTGTTAAGTACATAATTCCCTTTACCAGACGCCATTTAAGCGAGACCGTTGAGCTCTTAGCCTTCGCAAAGTTGCTTGGGCTTCTGCTAAAGCTTCAGCAACGCGCAGACGGCATAACAAGGTTAGCACAAGCCTTGTGGGAAAATAGTGTACTCATTAAAGAGAAGGAGTTCTCGCTTAACAACCAAGTCCCAATTTAATTGTCGTTGTTGTCTTCTTTTCTTAGTTTATTGGCCAATTGATTCAATTCGCGAAGTTTTTGTTTGTTTAACTCTTTCGCAACTTGCTTCTTGTTTTTCTTCTGACCCATTAACTTGGAATGGAGCTTTTTGTTATCTGTGTTTTTCTGTTTCGCCACCTTGCAAAGTTAAAACACATTTGGGAGAAATAAGATTTAAAGAAACCGTTTGTTTTAAAATGCCTTTCGAGCAAAAGGGATTGAACCATTAAGAATTTGAGAAAATCTTATGAAATCGGTGCTTGTGGAAGATTTGACTTTGCCATCCTCCTCGGTCCTCCTTCAAAGGAGGAAGCTGGATTCTCGCTTCGAACCGGGGTTCTATCTTCATTCTCTTTCTCATTTTCGCTTACGAAAAGAAAGAGCCACAAAGAATGAGAATGAGAAACAGAATGAAGTGCAAAAAGAAAGCCCTGACGATAAATGTCAGGGCTCTTTCTTTTTGTGGAGAAGGCGGTTCTGGAGTCGAACCGGTAACTAGCCATTTGCTTTTTTACCGGATAGTTCTCTTTATTACTTCTTTGATTCCACCTTTTGTTCTAATCATAGAACTATAGACACCAAATTCGTCCGGAATAAATTCAAAGGTCCTATCGTTGTTGTCTGCCCTAAAGAATTTTGTTTCGGATTCAGGCAGGAGTTCCATTTCTATGCTGTTACAGTAAAGTTTTCCGTCGATTTTTAAGATTTCGATTTCCCCATACTCGCCCACATAGTTATCATATAACGTAGAATCTATTTTAGTTTGAGAATGTTTGTAGGGAAGTTCAAACTCTTTTTGAAAAGCAATTGCAGAAAGTCCGTATGCAATAATATAGGACTCAGATTGATTATTGGATAAGACCGTTACAAAAAGTTTGTCATCAGTAAATCGATTAAAGGAAGACATAGTTCCAAAAAAGCCACCGTCATGGGCAATTAATTGATGTCCATGATTATAAAACGGATTAATAATAAATCCATATCCCCAATTTTCATCGTTATGTGAAGTGAACATTCGTTTCTTCATCTCTTCGGATAAGATAGTTGTTCCGTACAAGGCATTGTCCCATAAAGCCAGATCTTCAACGGTAGAATAAACACCATCGTGGCCGATATTAATTTCCCAATTGATATAAGGATTGTGGACAAAACCTGTTTCAGTATGGCAATAAATTTGTGCTTTTTTCGAGACAATAGAATCATTATTACTGACACCAGTATTCTTCATTCCTGCCTTTTCAAAAATGTTTTTTTGTAAAAAAACGGTGTACGGTTCACCTGAAACTTTTGCAATAATCTTAGCTAATAAATAATAACCAATATTGCTATATGCGCTGTTAGTTCCTGGTGAAAATTCATAAGGTATTTTCCTTATTTCAGAATAGGCCGAATCACTGCTAATAGTGCTCAATGCCAATTCTTTAAAGCCCATAGCAAGTCCTGAAGAATGAGATAATAACATGTGAATAGTAACACTATCGGCTTTTGGGTAATCCGGAAAAAATTTACTTAGCTGATCATTCAGTGACAATTTCCCTTTTTCTACTAATAAAAGAATAGCCGCAGCCGTAAATTGTTTTGTTACCGAAGCCAACTGAAACTTAGTGTCTACCGTGTTTTGAATATTCCACTCGTAATCTGCTAATCCGTAGGCTTTTTTTAATAAAACAGCACCGTTTTTTGTAACAAGGACTGTTCCACTAAAATTGTTAGCATCTACTTGTGCCTGCATGTATTTTGCAAGATTGGTTGACACGTTTTTTTGCCCAAAAATTAGAATTGGGAATAACATTATTACTAAGCTCAGCTTCATCATTATTTAAATAATAGAATTAAGCTGCAATGTTATGATTTAATAGAACGATAGAATTGTATTTTTGTAAACCCACTAAACAAAGATCCATTTTATCTGACCATTTTCGAGTAGTGCTATTTTAGAGAAAAACGCTTTTGGTGTAAAGCCGGTCAATTTCCTAAAATCCCTGATCATATGTGACTGGTCAAAATAATCGAGACTATACGATAAATTGATTTCATTTTCAAGATGGCTTTGAATAGCCTTACGGAATCTGATTATTTTTTTAAGTTGAGAAGGTGTTTTGCAAATATGTCTATCAAAATGTTTGTTTATTGTAGTTCGTGATCGACCAGTTTTATGAGATAAGTTTGTCAAAGACAGATCTAAGTTACTTGAATCCATCATTTCGGTAAGTACGCTCTCTAACAGCAGATCTTCAAATGGTCTCCATTTTGAAATCCAATAATCTTCCAGCTTCCTGATTCTTTCATCCGGGTTTTCTATTGAAAGAATGGACGCCATGGAGTCCTTATAATCATCGTGAGGATTAAAATCAGGAAAAGTCCCTTCAGAATAATATCTCAAATCATGATTTATAAATCCATTTATTCCAAGAGGTTTAAAGTAGGTAGTTATTTCATTGATCTTGCCTTCGTATTTCACCAGAACAGGTTCATTGAAATTACTCACTAAATTGGTTTCAATCGCATTGGATTTGCAAGGTTTTATGGTTATTTGGTTTTCTGTCTCCAGGGTTTTGGTTTGCTCACTAATACTAACAATTGTATAAATACTTGGAAATGTAAAATATGTAGCGGGTTTTTCTTCAGAAGTTTGTTCGAGTATATAAAAGCACTCAATATGGTTTTTTACTAGCGGATTTGTGGGTTTATAGACTTTTATTGTCATTC
>CAMPIU010000134.1 GCA_946886545.1 uncultured Flavobacteriales bacterium
ACTTCGGGAGGAGTCACCAATGATTGTACGCCAACCGGAATTACACATTATGGTTATGCAAATGCTTCAGCAGGAACAGAAACTGCAATCGTTTACCGGGAGGTAAATGCAAGTTGTTTCAGCGCCATGACCGTGCTGGCCGACATCCAGATTGAAGGTGAAAGCGGTCTGGATTATTTGGAATTAGTTCACAGTTCGGATTTCGGGGCAACCTGGATCCCTGTTTCAACACAACTGGTTGCAAATGCTACGTATTCCGGGTTTAGCCAATTGCTGCCGGGAGCTTATGACAATACTGTTTTCTGGCTTGGTTTCAGATTTACTTACAACAATTCGAATATCGGGAACAAAGCTCCGGCAATTGATAACTTCAGAATCCAGGGAACATCCAATGATGTCACTCCGCCCACAATTACTTGTCCTTCACCAGCAACCGATTATACGGACGAATTGTGTGCATTGACCCTGATCGATTTCGGCGCTCTTGCAACAGTAAATGATGCTTGTGGTATTGTTTCTACGGTTCAAAATCCTGCTGTGGGAACTATTGTAAGCACCAATACAACCATTACAATCCAGGTGGTGGATCCTTCGGGAAACAGCTCCAGTTGTAACTTCCTGCTGACTGTATTAGATACTGTTGTCCCTAAACCCACTTGTATCGGCCTGGACTCCGTTTATGCTTCTGCAGCCTGTAATGCACTCGTTCCGAACCTGGTTCCAACTGTGACAGTTATAGAAGCCTGTACACCGGCAGCATCCCTGGTATTTAGTCAAATGCCGGCTGCCGGCACCACAATAAGTGCCACACAAAATGTATTTGTTACCGTAACGGACCTTGCGGGAAATTCCGGAACTTGTTTTACACATGTTCTGTTTTATGATACCATTTCGCCACAGATAAACTGCCCGGCCAATCAAACTGTTTCTACAAACAATGGCTGCACTTATGATATTGCCAGCTTCACATCCCAGGCAACTGTCACGGACAATTGTTCGACCGTATTCCTCTTAAACCAGAGTCCGGCGGTGGGCAACACTTTACCGATAGGAATAAACAATGTCACCATTCAGGCAATTGACCAGCAAGGAAATGACCAGGTTTGTCAATTCAGCTTAACGGTTCAGGATGGAACCTTGCCGGTGATAAATTGTCCTCCGACCATTACTGTTCCTGTAAATAATCAATGTTTGGCGCTGGTTGGAAATTTAGTTCCTTTGGTATCTGCGACAGACAATTGTACTGCAAGCAACCTGCTTGTGCTGGCACAAAACACTCCTGCAACTCTATTGTTTTCAGACACCATTACTGTTTTAATGACAGCAACTGATCTGAACGGAAACATTGGAAGCTGTACTATTTTTATCGAAGCAATCGATACCTTGGCTCCAACTGTTACCTGTTTAAGTGATACCAGCCTGGCGGTTACGGGAAGCTGTTCCATGACTGTTCCGAATCTGGCGGGAACTCACAGCGCAGTTGACAATTGTGCACCATCCAATCTGCTTACCTTTTCTCAAAATCCCCTTCCCGGAACAGTTGTTACCAACCCGGTCGGAATTGTAGTTTCTTACACCGATACTTCCGGAAATATCGGTACCTGTATCACACAAATGATTCCGATCGAATCTATCAATCCGACAATTACCTGCCCGCCGGCACAAACTGTGAACAATGGAGTTTCCTGCAATGCATCGATGACTGATCTCACTGCACTAGCAACAGTTACTGACAATTGTACAGGATATTCTTTAACCCAACAACCGGCTGCGGGAACAAATCTGATTTCGGGAACTCATGTGGTAACAATCACGGCAACAGACCTGGCTGGAAACAGCTCTTCCTGTACAACCAGCTATTCCATCATTGAAACACAAGCTCCTTTCGTTACTTGCCCCGGAAATGTTTCAACATGTAACCCGCTTGTTACCTACACCAACCCAATCGGAACCGATAATTGTTTTTTTACAATTTCCCAAACAGATTTATCCGGACTATCATCGGGGGATATTTTCCCTATCGGGATAACAACACAAACTTACCAGATCGAGGATTCTTCGGGCAATACAAACAGCTGTTCTTTTACAGTTGAAGTTATTCAATATCCGGATACGGCATTTATTCCAAACAGCCTGATCTACCTTTGCGACACCTATACAACGAGCATTGAAGCACAGGCGATCCAATCGGGAACCGGTTCATGGAATATGCTGAGCGGAGGAGGAACGATCAGCAATCCGAATGCAACTCAAACAAGTGTTCAAAATCTTTCTTTGGGTAACAATACTTTCGAATGGGTCGTTACATCTCCTTTTTGCGGATCAAGAAGAGACACCGTGCGAATTGTTGTGAATCTGCCGCCACCTCAGGCCAATCTCCAGGATTCCATGTATGCCTGTCCAACAACCAGTTACCTGATCCAGGGAAATAATCCCGGAGTGAGTGCGCAGGGAACCTGGTCAAGTGATGCTGCAATTACTTTCAATAATATTCACGCTCCGGTAGCAACTATACTTTCTATTCCGGACGGATATCACACCTTATACTGGACTATTTCCGCAAACGGATGTCCGAGTACCGTGGACAGCAGTATTATTTATGCACCGATTAGAGCCCAGGTCCTTACAAACGATACATCGCTTTGTTTGAATCAGCTTCCGGTAAATTTACATGGAAGCCAGGCAGGAAATGACCAGGCAACTTACTGGATCGAACTGGCAGGCTCGGGTACTTTGACAAACAAATACAATGCAAACACCCAACTAACAGGGGCTTCCGCCGGAGAGCTGGTTCTCATTTACAGATTAGTCCATGATTTTTGCGGATCTACGCAAGATACTTTGCGAATCCAATTGAATTCATGCGGTGAAACTACTTTTGATGTTCCAACGGTATTTACGCCAAACCACGACGGGGATAATGATCGGTTCATTATTCCGAATCTGCATGAAACTTACCCGGATTGCAAAGTCATGGTTATTAACCGCTGGGGATCCAAAGTATTTGAATCTACCGGATATGCAGAACCCTGGGACGGAACTTTTAAAGGAAATGATCTTCCTCTCGGAACTTATTTCTACGAAATCGTCTCACCAAATGGTGATTTTGAAGCAATTAAAGGATCTATCAGTATCATTCGTTAATCCCCATTACTCATGAAAAATTTAGTAACTATCGCATTTATTTCAGTTGTAGGATTAACGTTCGGACAACAGGATATACAATTCACACAAACAGCGTCTTCTCCGTTTTTAATCAATCCTGCAGCAGGAGGATTAATGAATGTGGCTGAAGTTGTACTTGGAAACCGTTTGCAATATGCAGGTGTTGACGGAAGACCAATGACCACATTTGCAGGAATTCAAAGCATGGTACGTTTTAAGAAACGCAAATCGAAAGCTCTGTTAAGCGAACTTTCTTCGATCGGGCAAACTTTTTACAGCACACCTCAAAGAACTGTTGCCTATAAGCAGGTAGCAGGTTTGACTTTTATCAATGACATTATCGGTCCCTTTACACGAACAAGTGTTAAAGGAAACATCGGTGTTCATATTCCCTTATCTCAAAAACTAAGTGCGGGGATCGGACTTGGTATCGGATGGTCGAACTTTGGAATTGACGATTCAAAAGTGACTCTTGGAACAGCGAATGACAAAGCTTATACCAATTACTTTGGAATTGCTGCTTCACAAAACTATTTGGATGCTCAGGCCGGGTTGGTTGTTTACAATGACCGCTTGTTGATCAGTCTGAGCGGCAGCCAGATATTCAACAATAAAATGCGCCTGAGTGATGTGACAACGGAAAGCACTTTCCAGCCACATCTTTTCATGCTGGCTAGTTACCGCTTTGATATGGGTACAAACTACGGTTTGGAACCAATTGTCCAGTTCAGATCAGTAAAACATGCTCCGGCAAGCTACGATATCGCCATGCGCTTACATTACCAACGTTTAGGTTGGGTAAGTCTTTCATACAGGAAACAATCATCCATCGGAGTTGGTTTCGGAATCAACTTACTGGCCCGTTTCAATGTTTCTTATTCTTTTGAATTCGGAAGCGGAGTTACAGAGAAGTTCGGAAATACTTCCCACGAGATCCGTCTTGGATTTATCTTCGGTCATAAAAGAAATATGAATAAAGAATTTAAACAGGATGAAAAGCTAAATCCATCACCAGTTGAAACAAAACCGGAGGAATAAAGGCTAATTTTCAAGTATTGCTAATTTTGTAAAAAAGTACAGTCACTATGCGTCCGTTTTATTTATTGCTCAAAATATCTTTAAATATTTCATTCAGACTCTTTTACAAACGTTTCATCATATTAAACAAGCATAAAGAACTATTCGGAAGCACGATTTACGTGAGTAATCACCCGAATTCATTTATGGACCCGATCCTGATCGGGGCAGTGAACCGGCCAATTGTTCATTTCATGACGCGGTCGGATGTTTTTGTCTGGTGGTTGAAACCTGTTCTGTGGTCATCCCACATGTTACCGATTTACCGTCAGCAGGACGGAAAGGACACGAAAGGAAAGAACACTGATGTTTTTAATACGGTCAATTCATCACTTAGAAAAGGACGTAATATTTTGATCTTCGGGGAAGGTTTCACAGATGACACCCCGATCAGAGGGTTAAAGCCCGTAAAAAAAGGGCCGATCCGAATGGGATTCGGTGCACTGGAAGCTATTAACTGGAGCAAAAAGATTTATATTTCGGGGATCGGAATCACATACACAGACAGAAATACGATCAATTCGGAGTTTGTTTTGGATAACGGACCGAAAATCTGCCTGAACGATTACAAGGAATCTTACTTGGCAAATCCGAGCAGAGTAATCAATGAAGTAACCCGAATCGTTGAAAAAAACATGCAGGAATGTATTGTGTATGTTGCCGAACCTGCACGTTACTCTCTGCTGGAAGGTATCATGCAGATTACCCGCAAAGGAATCAATCATGCAAATCACGATGAACATATTTCTTTATTGAAACGGTGGGAATATGCGAAGAAATTAGCAAACTGGATCAATCAGAATGTTACCAACGAAAGTACGGAGATCCTGGCACTTCAAAAGGACCTGGATGCTTATTTCAATTTGGAAAGGAGAATGAAAATTGAAGATCGTTTTGTAGTTGCAAAAAAGAACCCCGAATTAGTGAGCACCTTGAACAACTGGCTTTATCTGATTCTGATGTGGCCCTTTGCCATTGCAGGGTTTATTCATGGTTTCATTCCCTATATAATCGCCAAAAAGGTGACGGAAAAGATCATGAAACGCAAAGTATTTTGGGGTTCCGTAAAAATGATGATGGCTAAGATCCTTGGTTCCCTTTACAATATTCCCATTATCGTTTTGATCACCAAATGGTATCTTCCGCATTGGTCACTGGGAGTATTGTATTATTTCCTGACTCCGGTTTTGTGGCGCTTGAGTTATGAGTACGCTCACCAGTTCAAAGAGATGCGTCTGAAGCAAAAAATGAAGTCCGTAGATTTGTCGAAGTTTGAAGAAAAACGTGCTGAATTGGAGGAACGCATCAAGCGATTGGTTCCTGTTTCTTAAAAAGAAAACTGCAAATTCTAAAACATCCTAATTCTCGAATTCGAGTGTTCGCAAAAAAGCGAACAGAATCAAATACAACACACTGATTTGTAGGTGGTTAATATTACACCACTAATTTACGTCCCAAATAAACCATCAGGATACAGAAGGCAACGGAAATCAAAATGTTCAGGATTGCGATCAGCCATTGACCCCGTTCCATAAGCTCCAGGTTTTCCTTTGCAAAAGTTGAAAAGGTACTGAACCCACCACAGATTCCGATAATCCAAAATGCTTGAAAAGATTCCGAATTTGTGGGTTTCATTTTCATCATCAACACCAGAAATACACCAACCAATAAAGATGCGATAAGATTGGAAGCCAATGTTGCAACGGGAAAAGCTGATTTCGGAAATTTATGGATCAGATGTGTCAATCCGAAGCGCATGATCGCCCCGATTCCCCCACCTAAAAAAACATATAACACATTCATTCCGACTCTGACTTATTGGTGAAAAATCGCTGATACAACTTCCAAAATACAAAAGCCCAAAGTATTCCCCAAATTACTCCGCAAAGCACGTCGGATAAATAATGCATCGTAAGATAGATTCTGCTTAACCCGATCAATGCCACACAAAAAATCAGAATCCATTTCAGGTTCGGATAGAATTTATGAAGGAAGAACCAACTCAACATAGCCACAGCAGCATTATTGGATGCGTGGGAGGAAAAGAAACCATATTTGCCACCAAGATATGTATGCCCATCTTCCATATAATAATGCAGGTGTTTTTCCAGCAAAAGATTATGGGACGGTCGGTAGCGCATCACGGTATCTTTGAAAAAAAAAGTCGTGGAGCTATCTACAATTGCAACCATTAGCAAAGTCATTCCCAGGAAAACGAAAGTGGTTTTTAAACCATAATTTTTCCAGATCAAATAGAACAAGGTCAAATAAAAAGGAATCCAGGTGATTGTTTTTGTAACAATCCAGAAAAACTGATCCAGGAACGGCGTATTCCAGCCATTCACTGTCAGAACAATACTTCTATCAATGGATTCCAGGTATTCAAACATGATTCAAATGCTTCCAGATCAAATCTTTCAATTCTGTCAAACCTTGCTGAGCTACAGAAGATATGAAGACATAAGGTATTTTTGGTAAATCTTTACTAATTGCCTCTTTCAATTCATCATCCAGCATATCTGATTTTGTAATTGCCAACAAACGTTCCTTATGCAGTAATTCCGGGTTGTATTGCTTCAACTCATTCAACAGCAATTTATATTCTGCATGAATATCATCCGCATCTGCCGGGATCATGAAAAGCAAACAGGAATTGCGCTCAATGTGACGTAAAAATCGCAAGCCCAATCCTTTTCCTTCGTGAGCGCCTTCAATAATTCCCGGAATATCAGCCATTACAAACGATCGGTAATCGCGGTATTTAACAATTCCCAGATTAGGACGGAGTGTGGTAAACGGATAATCTCCGATTTCAGGTTTAGCAGATGATAATACTGACAACAAGGTACTTTTCCCTGCATTTGGTTTTCCAACCAAACCGATGTCAGCAAGGATCTTCATCTCCAGCACCATCCAGCTTTCTCTTCCCGGTTCTCCAGGTTGTGCAAAACGAGGGGTCTGGTAAGTTGACGATTTGAAATGATCATTTCCTAAGCCTCCACGTCCACCGGGAACAAGGATTTTTTCCTCACCGTCTTCCGTAATTTCAAAAAGAACTTCTCCGGTTTCCGCATCTTTTGCCAAGGTCCCAAGAGGAACTTCAATGTATTTATCTTCACCCTGAGAGCCCTTTTGCAATTGACCGGAACCATGTTCTCCATGCCCTGCTTTCAGGTGTTTTTGAAACTTCAAATGGAGTAATGTCCACAATTGTTTATTTCCACGAAGTATAATATGACCACCCCGTCCTCCATCACCTCCATCCGGTCCTCCCTGCGGAATATACTTTTCGCGTCGAAAATGTGCTGAACCACCACCCCCATTTCCGGAAGTGCAGTGAATTTTTACATAATCAACGAAATTATCTGACGCCATATTTATTAGTTATTAGTGAACAGGCAGCAGGCAATAGTGCCATACCTGTCC
>CAMPIU010000135.1 GCA_946886545.1 uncultured Flavobacteriales bacterium
ATTTTTTTTGATTTCAGGGAATGAATTCGGGATAAAGTAAGAATTATCCTCCTGTTAACTTCTTGATTTCGTTTAATTTCATCAATGCTTCAACCGGAGTCAGGGTGTTGATATCTATCGAAATTAATTGGTCGTGGATTTGTTCCAGAACAGGATCGTTCAACTGAAAAAAGCTCAGTTGCATGTCTTTCGACTGACCGGCCTGAACAACAACCTCTTTGATCGTCTGTACTTCGTTTGAACGATTATTCAGTTCCAGCTGCTCCAGCATCAATTCTGCCCGCTGGATTACTTTATTCGGCATTCCTGCCAATTTTGCAACATGGATCCCGAAGCTGTGTTCGCTGCCGCCTTCGACCAATTTGCGTAAAAAGATGATCTTTTGTCCGACTTCCTTAACACTCACATTGTAATTGTGAATGCGCGGGAATTGAAGTGCCATTTCATTCAATTCGTGATAATGCGTCGCGAAAAGTGTTTTCCCTTTGGCCTGCGGGAATTCATGAATGTATTCAGCTATCGCCCAGGCAATCGAGATTCCGTCATAAGTACTTGTCCCACGTCCGATTTCATCCAGCAAGATCAAACTGCGGTCCGATAAATTGTTCAAAATGCTGGAGGTTTCATTCATTTCTACCATGAAGGTCGATTCCCCCGAAGAAATATTATCCGACGCACCGACGCGCGTAAAGACCTTGTCTACGATTCCCAAAATAGCAGCGTCGGCAGGAATAAAACTTCCCATCTGTGCCATGAGTGAAATCAAAGCGGTTTGACGCAGTAAAGCACTTTTACCCGACATATTTGGTCCGGTGATCATAATGATCTGCTGTTCATCCTTATCTAAGTAAACATCATTGGGAACGTATTCCTCACCGGGTTTTAACTGGCCTTCAATAACAGGGTGTCTTCCGTTTTTAATATCAATAACATAACTGTCGTTGACCGTTGGTTTCGAATAGTTCTTTCTGATCGCCAGGTCAGCAAAGCCTGTCAGGCAGTCCAACTGTGCTATCAGGTAAGCATTCCGTTGAATCGGTCCGACGTGAGTGCTTAATTTTTGAACCAGGTCAAAATATAATTTGGCTTCAATAGCTGCAATTTTGTCTTCGGCACCCAGAATTTTGGTTTCATATTCCTTCAATTCGGGTGTAATGTATCGTTCGGCACTTACCAGGGTTTGCTTGCGGATCCATTCTTCCGGAACCTTGTCTTTATGTGTGTTTCGCACTTCCAGGTAATATCCGAAGACGTTATTGAATGCAATTTTCAAACTCGGAATCCCGGTTTTTTCAGATTCGCGTTCCTGCATGGCTTCCAGGTAATCTTTCCCGCTTTCTGAAATAGCCCGCAATTCATCCAGCTCCGTATGAACACCGTCTGCAATGACAGGCCCTTTTCCCAGCATGACGGCAGGATCTTTAAGTAGGAATTTTTCAACCGATTGGATGAACTCCTCACAAGGTTCTATGTGTTTCGAAAGCTGCTTCAATAAATCACTTTCGCTGTGTGAGCATGCATCGCGCAAAGGAGTCATGTGCTCCAGGATTCGCGAAAGAACCCGCAATTCTTTGGGATGAATTCTTCCCACTGCAACTTTGGAGATCAGACGTTCCATATCACCGATCTCACTTAGTTCATGTTCAATTTCCGCCCGGAGCGCATTTTTTTGAACCAGGTCTGCAACAGCATCAATACGCAGGTTGATTTGTTCGGGATGCTTTAAAGGCATCACGATCCAGCGTTTCAATAACCGGTCACCCATCGGAGTTTTTGTCCCGTTGATTACATCGAACAAGGTTTTTCCTCCTTCATTCAATGGACTGATCAATTCCAGGTTCCGAATGGTGAAACGGTCAAGCCAAACAAATTTTTCTTCTTCAATGCGCTGAATTTGGGTGATGTGACCCAATTTATCATGTTGTGTTTCTCCTAAATAATGAAGTATTGCACCGGCAGCAACAATTCCGTATTCCAAATCATCAATACCAAAACCTTTCATGGAATTGGTCTGGAAATGGTTGGTCAGCCGTTCTTTTCCGAAATCAGCTGTGAACACCCAATCTTCAAGTCGAAAAGTGTAATATTTGGTTCCGAACAGTTCCTGGAACAACTGGTGTTTATTTTTTTGATAAATGATCTCACTGGGTTCAAAACCCTGAATCAGTTTATCGATGTATTCCGTATTTCCCTGTGCTGTAAAAAACTCACCGGTGCTTACATCCAAAAATGAAATTCCATGAACCTCTTTCCCGAAATGAATGGCGCCCAAAAAGTTGTTGTGGTGACCGTCCAGGATCTTATCGCTGAAAGCAATTCCGGGAGTTACCAGTTCGGTTACCCCGCGTTTCACGATCGTTTTGGTCATTTTGGGATCTTCCAGCTGGTCGCAGATTGCAACCCGATGTCCGGCGCGAACCAGTTTTGGAAGATAAGATTCAAGTGAATGATGCGGAAATCCCGCTAATTCAATTTCCGATGGAGATCCTGCACCACGTTTGGTTAAAACAATTCCCAGTGTTTTTGATGCGGTAATGGCATCTTCACCGAATGTCTCATAAAAATCTCCGACGCGAAACAGCAATAAAGCCTGGGGGTGTTTTGCTTTAATCTGGTTGTATTGCTTCATTAAAGGCGTTTCCGCCGGATCTTTTTCTTTTTTCGACACGTGAATAAGTTTCGTTCAGGTCAAAAATACGAAGCGAACTTTGAGTTTAAGGAATTTTACGGGTACGAGTTTTCAACATAACTTAAACAGTTGATCCTACCGGATCAATATTTAACGAAGCGCTGGAATTGTTTGCTTCCGTTTTTATCCAACACCAAAATGTAATTTCCTCCATCAAGTTTCGAAACATCGATAAACGTATTTAGCGAAGGAAGAGGTTTTAAAACGCAATTGCCTGCAATTGAATATATTTCTAACTGATCGTAATTTGCTTCATTTAAGATGAGCTGTTCGTTTACCGGATTGAACCGGATCAGTTGATTATTCTCAAACGTTTTTTCAGTAAGTCCGCCTGTGCAGTTCCAACCAATGGTAATGACGTATTTGGCAGTATCAACAGGGCAGCTTGTATCGTAAACATGGTAGAAATAATTGTACTGTCCGGGGAAAGTCAATGAAATAACGGTATTGGTCATGGTGTCGCCTGCCGGATCAATAAATACGCCGTTGGTATCTGCATCTCCTGATCTCAGTTCTTCGACATCAAAGAATTCGTGTTGGCAGTAAGTTACAGCGGTATCACGCCCTGCTGTCGGACATTGAGCAAGAAGGGTTTCTGAAAAAACCAGGAATAAAATGAGTGTATAGATAGTTTTCATAAAGTGAATATAAACGATTCGAAATAGTAAACAAAAATAATTCGGGGGTAATTCGGTATTTTTGCCCCATGAACCGTAAATTGAAATTGTGGGAACTCGATCGGGTAGATGAACAAACGTTTAAAGGCCAGGAGAAATTTCCACTGATCATTATTTTAAACGATATCCGCAGTTTGAACAATATTGGTTCGTTCTTCCGGACTGCTGATGCCTTCAATGTGGAGAAAATATACCTCTGCGGAATTACTGCTCAGCCACCACATCGTGAAATTCATAAAACTGCCTTGGGTGCCACCGACACAATTAACTGGGAATATCGAAAAGATATTAATTCCCTGGTTTCCGAATTGAAGCAGGATGGAATTGCAGTTTGCAGCATCGAACAGGCAGAAAAAACAGTCCTTCTCCACGAAATTCCCACATTAAATGATCGGAAATTTGCCCTGGTTTTCGGAAATGAAGTAGATGGCGTGGATCAGTCGGTCATCGATGCATCCGATTACATCATTGAAATTCCGCAATTCGGTACCAAACACAGCCTGAATGTTTCTGTGTGCGCAGGAATTGTTTTATGGGAATTCGCTAAGAAATACATTTCTTAACGCGGATTTCCTTCATTTAAAATTCTACATGCTTCGAGGTATTGAATCTTCTGCCCTAAAGTCTTTAGTCTGAAAATCCGAATATCCAAAACCTCATGAAATTCTCAAAAGTGTAAAATGCTGTGAGCCTCAAATAGTCACATTTCTCTGCTTAAAATGGGTGAAGTATGGATAGTGAGTGGATAGAGCGTGGATAGAGCGTAGGTAGAGCGACTATAGAGCGACTTTTGTTAAAGAATTAACATTCGGTTTTGCTGGGTTTTTAACCTTAAATCCATCAGTTTTAACAATAATCAGATCTTAATATATCTGGATACTGGTATCTGTTATCCCTTCTCAGAAATGAGAATTCTGCCCGAAAAATCTTTTATAAAGTAATTCGTAATTCGTATCCCGATAGCTATCGGGACGTAATTCGTAATTATTCCTCTATAGGCTCGTACCACGAATAAGTCAGCGGATTATCCTTTCTGTAAATAACCTGGAACGACAAAATCTGCAGCTGTTTTTTATCCCGGTTCCAAACATAGGTGTTCAGAGTTGGTTTTTCGAACTTCTTGTGCTTTGAATCGATGAACTTGATTGATTGAACCAAAGTAACCGTACTGTCTTTCAGATTGACCACATGCTGCGAAACCGAACTTGAAGCGTAGTGAATGATCGAATCATTGGATTGAACGGCAAGAACCAATAGAGGGTTTTGGGTCAGATCCGAAAGTTTCAGCTTTACCACTACATCCACCAGGTCCGAAGGTTTTTTAACCAGTTCGTTCATTGGTTTGGAGTAGCCGGGTCCCCATTCTTCGTCTTTTTCGAAATGATAAGCTTCATTATATCGTTTTCCGGGATTGTAACCGTTGAAAAGGTCCGGATTTTTGAAAAGATCGGCAAGAGGGTTTTCGCTAGGCTTTCCTTTTCCGGTCAATAAGGTGGAAGCAGAGAAGTAATTTCGCTGCCAGATGATGTGTGGATACTTCTGAAGAATGATTGCTCTGAAAGTGGGAGGCATACTGGATGTTGCTGCCAGACAGATGGTTTCTGCCGAATGTAAGTGTTTTTCCAGTAAGGAATCCAATTGTTTTTCATTGAATTCCGGAACAGTAATAAATAAATAGGAATCAGGAATCGTGAGTTCTCCTTTTTCCGAATAAAACCGGGTCTTAGGTTCATCGGAAAAAATGATTGTCAATGTATTCGGGTGGTTTTTTGCTGCATCATTTGCATCCAGGACCAATTGTTTGAAAGGGGTCTTGTAAAACGTTGTGTAATGTTGACGTTGGAAAATGAGCACATACGAATTGAATATCAGAATAAGAACTGCCAGAACTGCATTCATCTGTTTGCTTTGTTCCTTTGCCCATCCGAATAAGAAAAGCAGTAAGAACGGATAAGCAAAAATCAGCACCGAAGTTTGCAAAACCGGTGCAATTTTGATCGAATAGAAATACCCGATGAAATAAACCGAAAAGAACAAAATCCCTGAAAACAATATGGCTTTGGAGCTGCGCCTTGTCTCTTGCCCTGAAATGCGTGTCCAGATTATGATAGCTGTATAAATGATCAATAAAACTGAGGAGAATTGAAAAATATACTCGATGTAATGGGGTAAAAAGGAAGGTTCCGGTTTTCCCAGCCAGCCCGATAATCCGCCCATGCTAAGCTGGGCACGCAAAATTCCGAAATGCGGAGCGTAAAGCAGAATTGCAGCCAGGCAAAGTAATAAGTACTTCCACAGGAAATCTTTGTAGGTATAAACTATTCCAAATAATCCAATCAATCCTGCGGTAAGCATGCTGAAATGATGGTTGTAAGCACAAAGGGCTGCCGCAACGGGGAACCAGATGAGGTGCTTTCGGACGTAGTTCTTAAAGAATACAATTTCTCCCCAGTGATAGGCAAATAATAAAGTGAAGAAAAATCCGGAAGTGTAAGGCCGTGCAATTTGGCTATACATAACCGGGTATTGACTTGTTGCAATAATTGCTGCTACGATTAAGCCTGTGGTTGCATTCGACCAGCGCTTGCCGATTTTGTAAGCGAAATAAACACCGCCGACACCTGAAAGGATGAAGGGTAATTTCACAATCCATTCTGCAGTTCCGAATAATTTTGTCCAGTAATAAAGAAAAACCTGAACGAATGCAGGATGTCCGTCCACTTTCACGCCTTTTGTTATCAGTTCGCCGAATGAATCAAAGTGTGTGCGAAGTAGTCCGCTTAATTCATCGTGGGTATAGGGAATCGAGAACAAGTCATAACATCTGAGTATGAGCGCAAGAAGAAGGATTCCAATAATGATGAAATGTTCTTTTACAAAATTTAAAAACCGCTTTTCTCCTGATTTAATCACCTGAATACTCTTTACTTTTATTAGTTCCCGTGGATGCGCAGATGCTGGATCACCTAACGGATTCGCTGATTCTGAGCAAGGCGTCCGGTAGGCGCCTGTAGAATCTGTGCATCTGTGGTAAAACGATCACCTGGTTATTCGAGTACTTTACTTAACAAAAATAGCAAAGCTTCCGGATTCAGGTAGAGCATCGGTGTTCTCTTTGTGAATTTCCCTTTCGGATCAGATCGATTTACCTTTTTTTAGCGATGCGAATCTGAGAAACAATCGTTATTTTTGCAGCACTTTAATAGGAATCATGATTGAAACTGATATAATTATAATTGGTGCTGGTCCGGTTGGACTTTTCACTGTATTTGAGGCTGGGTTGTTAAAATTGCGTTGTCATTTGATTGATTCATTGCCTCAGCCGGGCGGACAATGTTCCGAAATTTATCCGAAAAAACCCATCTACGATATTCCTGGATTCCCTTCTGTTTTGGCTGGTGAACTGATTGATAATTTGATGGAACAGGCAGCCCCTTTCAAACCCGGGTTTACTTTGGGTGAAGCTGCTATGAGTATCGACAAAACTGAAGACGAAAAATTCATCGTAACCACGGTTAAAGGAACGAAACACATAGCTCCGATCGTAATGATTGCAGGTGGATTGGGTGTGTTCGAACCAAGAAAACCACCTATTTCAAATTTGGCAGACTTTGAAGACAAAGGAATTGAATACATTATCAAAGATCCGGAGTTTTACAGGGGAAAACGCTGCGTAATTGCTGGTGGTGGTGATTCTGCCCTGGATTGGTCGATCTTTTTGGCTGAAAAGAAAATTGCGAAGGAAGTTGTTTTGGTGCACAGAAGTTCATCTTTCCGTGGTCACCTGGACTCCGTTCAAAAGGTAATTGATATGGCTGAAAATGGTCAGATCAATTTAATCACAGAAGCAGAAGTAGTGGGTGTGGAAGGAAACGGGGCTTTGAGCCATGTGAAAATTCAACACAATACGCAGGGAGAAATTATTCGTGAAACGGATCACTTCATTCCTTTGTTTGGTTTGAAACCTTCTTTAGGTCCTATTGCCGATTGGGGTCTGGAGATCGAAAAAAATGCGATCAAAGTAAATACGCTGGATTATTCAACGAATATCCAGGGAATTTATGCAATTGGGGATATAAACACTTATGAAAATAAGCTGAAATTGATCCTGTGTGGTTTCCATGAAGGTACTTTGGCTGTTCAGTCTGCATTTGCCAGGATTCACCCGGATAAGAAAAACATCCTGAAGTACACAACTGTAAATGGGGTACAAGGGTTCTAAAAAAACCATGGCTGATATATTATGGGGACGCGATGCATCGCGTCCCCATTTTTATGGAACAATTTTTGG
>CAMPIU010000136.1 GCA_946886545.1 uncultured Flavobacteriales bacterium
ATTTGTTTGCTTACTCCGGCCACAATGTTTTCTTTTCGGACCACATTTCCTACCAAATCAATGATCTTTACTTCTTGCGAACTGGAGGATTGGATCGTTAGATTTCCGCTTGTTGGGTTAGGGTACAAATAAATATTGTCTATTTGATTCAATTCTTCTAAACCAACAGTAGCTATCACAATACAATTGGACAGTTGAGAACATGTACCAATTGTCGAAATAGCAGCATAACTTCCGTTCTGCGTAACTTCATAGAAAGAACCTGTAGCTGCTGGAATAGGAGAGTTTCCATTTGTACAATCTACCCATTGGTATCCGTCAGCACCGAAATCAGCAACCAGTGTTAAACCTATTTGTTGAATTTGAGAATCGATCTCTTCCTGGAAAGTCAATACAGTCGTGATGATACTATCACAGTTAGAGACTCCGGTAAGCGTATCGGTGTATGTGCCGTCTGCTGTGTAAGTGTGTGTTCCGATTTGGTAATTTTCCCCGAAACATTTGTGGATAGATCGCGTCAGGTAAACAGGAGTATGAAATAGAATTTGAATGGAATCATAACTGTGACATCCATTTAAATCAGTAGTTTGAACGTGGTATGTGGTTGTTACTTGTGGAGAAACCACCAATGAATCAGCCGTTGAATTGTCATCCCAAAGAGCGTTATAAACAGTGTCAACTGTTAATTCGGACCATTCACCGTTGCAAACAATAGTTGCGGTAGCTTGCAGATTTGCTAGCGGCAAAGTTCCAACGTTAAAGGTGATGGAATCAATTCTGCTGTAACCACACGCATCAGTAATACTGACATGATATTCCAAAGTATCCGAAGGAGAAGCGATCGGCTGTATAATTGTATCATTATTGATCCCCGTTCCGGTCCACTGAATATCAAAAGGGGCGTCTCCGCCAAGGATAGTTAACGGAATTGCAATGGAATCACTAAAACAAATGAAGTTCTCATCCGGCATACTCGTTTTGAAATAATCCAGTTCATAAGTAGGAGCGGGGCTTACGTTGGTTTTGGAGTAATACCAAAAATCGGGATATCCGTAATGAATATTATTCAGATAATTTGTTGGAAAGGTATTTTGATCACACCCGTTGCAGTAGCGCATATCCAGGTAGGTTAAATGCTGACCGATCTGGGAGTTTGAAGGGCCGTAGTAATAACCGTCGGTTCCTCCCTGGTGCATTTCAATGAGGTATTGAGTACCTTGAGTCAGCCAGATTGGGGAAGACAAATCCTGGTAAGAGTATTGAGCCGCAGGTCCGCTTACTTGCATTTGTTGTAGAATTGCCTGAGTTGCAACATCGAAGAGTGTAATGTAGCGAGTCGAGCCGTTCGGTTCGTTTTTTCCGAATGAGGTTACAAGCAAATCCTCATTTGCAGCAAACCTCAAACCACGTTGTGAGTCTGTAACACCACCGGAGGCACCGCCACTTACACTGTCAGTGCATGAGTGCGGACCGATGAAAGTCCCGTTAATAGCAGAAATTGCTGTTGCAGAAGCGTTTCCGTAGTTCAAATAGATGGTCTTTCCTCCATTTGCCGGAATACTGTCTACTTTAACCCAGATTTGAGTAGTTGGGGTATTTATCCCGGATTCAATCCAATAATTTAAGAGCGTCCCTCCTGTACATTTGGTAGAAAAACGAATGTCATCTCCGCTTGCTGACATTTCACCGTTTGATATAGGTGTTTGAGTATCAATAGTAATCTTCAATTGATAGTTCGTAATAAGGTTTCCGGAATGCTCCACAATTGTGATGGGCTGAATGTTTGTCCAGCCGGGAATTTGCGATAATCCTGAGAAACTTAGCAAAAGTAAGGTAAGTATCAGTGAATGTTTCATAGTAGAAAATTTTTGCAAATATAGAAATCAAATTGCAACCACGAGAACTTTGGAATAGGGCAAAAAAAAACGATCCGTCAGCTGACGGATCGTTTTTCAATGTATTTGAAATGAGATTATTTCGATACAACCACGTTGAAGCGGCTTGTAGTACCATTTGAATAATCTAATGTGAATACGTAAGTACCAGCGTTCATTCCTGCAACAGAAGTTTCGAATTGACCATTTTCAATTTTCACTTGTTGAGCAGAAACCTGACGACCAGCCATATCTACAATTTTCAATGAAGCATCACCTGCAGCGTTTACTTTTACAGTAATTACGTCTTTAGCAGGGATTGGGAATGCAGAAGCCTCAATTGTGTTTTCAGCAACACTTAAGTTAGTACCTGTTCTCATAGCGATTGAAGGAACCGGAAGTCCGCTGAAACCAGCAGGAGTCCATGTGCCAACATCCGAACGCAATGGGAAACGAACCAAATCATCTGCATTCATAGCCAAATCATAGTGATCAGTTGTACTGAATCCCATATAAACCTGAGGAATGAAATTGTTGATACATAGTAAATACGATTGGTTGTTTGCCAATTGGTAGTAAGGAGCACTAGTGATCGGCATAAATACTGTTTTTTCATACTCGGCATCAGCAGGATCCGGGTAGATGTAAGCACCTCCGGCAACCTCACTCAATAAATCAAATGTCCCCGCAGAGACTGTTTGATCGGCATCATTCCATGTAAACAATGTCCATGTTACTTCAACACCATCCAATGTTACTGTAGCCGTATCAGCAGCTCCAACGGTCATACCACCGAAATAAACACCGTCCATTTTAAGTCTTCCGGCATTCGGATCTTTTAAAACAACACATGTTTCAAATGAAGTTGTAGGCAAAGTAGCCGGGCGATAGAAACCATCCTTTTTGATGATATCACCTGCAGGATCAAGACCGGCCAAAGACCACAATGCAGGATCTAAGCTGAAAATGCTTGATGAAACGTTATCTCCGACAAACTCATCAGTAACTGAAGTATTCACAGTATAAGTTACTTCATACAAACCGGCTGTGTAAGAAGCTTCAGAATACGCAGGAGTTGTCATGAACAAAGAATCTCCTGAAGGGATATTCGCAGCACCGGAAGTATTTGTATACACTTGAGATCCATCTCTTGTAATAACAGTTGTTAATGTAACACCTGTTTGAGCGTTGTTACCGTAGTTGTAAACCCAAGTTCCCGGGTTTAAAGAAAATTCAGAAGCATTTTGAGCTAAAGCCAAAGGTTTTGAACCAAAGTTTGCTCTTACTGAGCTGGTTTCAAATGTACTAAGATCATCATTATAGTAACCGGTTTTGTCACCGATCATAGCAACAACATCATCACCGTTGTTAATTGCGTTCATGATCGCCTGACCTGTAGCCAGGTTAACCATCACAACAGGAATAGGAACTGCAGCCCCTTCCGTACCACCGTTCATTGCAAGAACAGTTGCATCCCGGTTTACGATAATTACCGCAATTGCACCTGCATTATAGCAATTTTGTGCTTTCACACCAAATCCACAGGCACCAACTCCCGGATTTCCACCATCTCCGCGGAATACCAGAGCAATTTTTCCTGCTAAACTTTGTGCAGGTAAAGTGAAAGCATTACAGCCAGTTGCAGATGCCGGATTTCCTTGAGCATTTACTCCGGGAGTACCGTCATTCGCAATTACCACTGTGTCGATAACCGGCGGTAAACCAGCCAATGTTGCTGTTCCCCAGCTTGAACCATCACCATTTGAAGTGAAGTCATAGAATCCTTCGATAGATGCAGGAGCTTCGATTGAGAATATCACTTGTGACATAGCAGTCGAACCAACTAACACCAACCCAAGGGAAAGTAAAAGTTTTTTCATAACATAAGTAAATTAAAGATGGACTAAATGTAACGAAAAATTAACAAACAAAAAATTTTTGTTAGATAAACTTATTTATTACCCTGCTGATTTTGAGTAGTTAATTGTTTTGAACCGAAATTGAAACAAAAAAGGCTTCACAATTTGCGAAGCCCTTCGGATATTATTAAAAATAGAATTACTCTGCAGTAACCATTGCTTTAAAGTATTCGCGGTTCATGCGGGCAATGTTCTCCAATGAAATCTCTTTCGGACATTCAACAGCACAAGCACCTGTGTTGGTACAGTTACCGAATCCTTCTTCATCCATTTGTTTTACCATGTTCAAAACACGTTGATGTGCTTCAACCTGTCCTTGTGGCAACAATGCCAATTGAGATACTTTCGCTGAAACGAAAAGCATAGCAGAAGCATTTACACAACTTGCAACACAAGCTCCGCAGCCAATACAAGTCGCAGCCTCAAACGCTTTGTCCGCTTCAGCTTTTCCGATCGGAATAGCATTTGCATCCATCGTACGCCCGGATGTGTTTACAGAAACGAAACCACCGGCCTGCTGGATACGGTCAAACGACGAACGGTCTACTACCAAATCCTTAATTACCGGAAATGCTTTCGCTCTCCATGGTTCAACATAAATGGTCTCGCCATCTTTGAATTTACGCATGTGCAACTGACACGTAGTGATAGCGCGGTCCGGACCATGAGCTTCTCCATTGATATATAAAGAACACATTCCGCAGATTCCTTCGCGACAATCGTGGTCGAATGCGATAGGCTCCTGACGCTCATTTACTAATTGCTCATTCAATTGGTCCAACATTTCTAAGAAAGAACTGTCTGTTGAAACATTGTCCAATTTGTACGTTTCCATACTTCCTTTCGAATTCGCATTCTTTTGACGCCAAATCTTCAGGTTTATATTTATTGTTTTTGATGCCATCTCTCAATATTTATTAATCGGTTTTTGGTGGGAACGCGATGCCTCGCGTGCCTGCCAAAACCATTATCATTTATAATTTCTCGCTGCTATCTTAATAAACTCGTACTTCAATTCCTCTTTGTGCAGAACAGATTGATTGATGTCCATTCCAGCGTATTCCCACGCACCCGCGAATTTGAAGTTCTCATCGTCACGCAATGTTTCACCCTCTGCATCCTGATATTCTTCACGGAAATGACCTCCGCAAGATTCGTTACGCTGTAAAGCATCTCTTGCCATTAATTGGCCCAATTCCATGAAATCTGCTACGCGAAGTGCTTTTTCCAATTCAGGGTTCAATTCATTCGCATCTCCGGGAACGAAAACATCTTTATAGAATTCTTCACGCAAAGCGGCAATCTCTGAAATAGCTTCTGTCAAACCTTGTGCATTGCGGGCCATTCCGACTTTGTTCCACATGATGTGACCCAAACGCTTATGGAAATGATCCACTGTTTTCGTACCGTTATTATTGAGGAACGTTGAGATCATACCTTTCACATTGTTTTCTGCCTCTTCGAATTCCGGAGAATCCGTAGAGATTTTCCCGGTGCGGATATCGCCCGCCAGGTAGTCAGAAACAGTGTAAGGCAATACGAAGTATCCGTCTGCTAAACCTTGCATTAATGCAGATGCACCCAATCGGTTTGCTCCGTGGTCTGAGAAGTTTGCTTCACCGGCAACAAAACATCCGGGAATGGTAGATTGTAAGTTGTAATCAACCCAAACACCACCCATGGTGTAGTGAACTGCCGGATAAATTTTCATTGGTGTTTCATACGGGTTCTCATCTGTAATTTTTTCATACATCTGGAATAGATTCCCGTATTTTTCTTCCACCCATTTTTTACCCAGGGTAATTATTTCTTCTTCACTTGGATTGTGATTTCCGGCTGTGTATGCAGCTTGTTTTCCTTTGGCTCTGATCTCTGAAGAGAAATCCAGGTAAACACCTTCTTGCGTTTCATTTGCCTCAATTCCGAATCCTGCATCACAACGCTCCTTAGCCGCACGTGAAGCAACATCGCGAGGAACCAGGTTTCCGAATGCCGGATAACGGCGCTCCAAGTAATAATCTCTATCTTCTTCAGCAATTTGAGTCGGTTTCAATTGTCCTGCTCGGATTGCTTCCGCATCTTCTTTTTTCTTTGGTACCCAAATACGACCGGAGTTACGCAATGATTCGGACATCAAAGTCAGTTTCGATTGGTTTGTTCCGTGTACCGGAATACAGGTCGGGTGAATTTGTACATAACATGGATTCGCAAAGTAAGCACCGCGTTTGTGTGCCTTCCAAGCTGCTGTTACGTTTGATCCCATCGCATTGGTGGAAAGGAAGTAAACGTTTCCGTAACCTCCGGATGCAATGATTACAGCATGTGCTGAATGGCGCTCAATCTCACCTGTAATTAAGTTCCGTGCAATAATTCCACGGGCTTTACCATCAACTTTTACCAGGTCAAGCATTTCGTGGCGGTTGTACATCTGAACATTTCCCAATCCGATTTGGCGGGAAAGCGCAGAATATGCTCCTAACAACAATTGTTGCCCGGTTTGTCCTGCAGCATAAAATGTACGTTGTACCTGTGTACCTCCGAATGAACGATTATCAAGCAAACCTCCGTACTCACGTGCAAATGGAACTCCCTGAGCAACACATTGGTCAATGATATTTCCCGATACTTCAGCTAAACGGTGAACGTTTGCTTCACGTGCACGGTAGTCACCACCTTTGATCGTATCATAGAACAAACGGTAAACAGAATCACCGTCATTTTGGTAATTTTTTGCTGCGTTGATCCCACCCTGAGCGGCAATGGAGTGTGCACGTCGTGGAGAATCCTGGAAACAGAATGCTTTTACGCTGAATCCCATTTCGCCCAGAGAGGCTGCTGCGGAAGCTCCGGCCAAACCTGTTCCTACAACGATAATATCGATTTTCGGACGGTTATTGGGAGCAACTAAGCGTAGATGATCTTTGTAGTCGGTCCATTTTTGTGAAATGTGGCCTTCTGGTATTTTTGAATCTAGAATAGACATAAGTATTTTTTTGAATGTTATCTATTTAAATAAATCATAACTGGGATAATCGCGAATAATAGAGGCACCACGATTGAAAATGCTTTACCGAGGATTTTGATAAATCCGTTATATCTGACGTGGTTCAATCCCAATGACTGGAAAGCAGAAGCAAATCCGTGCCATAAGTGGAACATCAATACGAACATGGAAACAACATACAAAATCACAGCCCAAAGTGCCAGATCATTTGTTGGCTGTCCTTGCTCGGATTGACCGAAGAAGTTCATAACCACCGTGTGTAGGTCCCTATATCCTTCACCAACCTGAAGTTCCGCTTTTTTGTCATAAAGATGAGTGCCATCTTTTACGTCCATCAATTCAACATCTTTACCTGTGTTAGGGTCAGTGTATGATTTCGGCATGTAATCACCCTTTGTTGTAAGCACATAATTGATACCGATTTTTTGTTCCATTATCTGACCCGTCATCGGGTTTTGCTGCTGCTCGGTAATTTCCTTATGTAAAATGTGCAATGGAACTGTTTCGGCCACTTTTTGCTTGTACCAGAAATTTGCCATGTGCGTACAAATGAAGACCAGGATAATGGTGCCCAAAATCGCCATGTTGCGGGAAGCCGCACTTGAATTTGCACTTGGTTTGTTGTAAGCGTAATTCTTCGGACGGGCTTTTTTGTTTTGTACCGCTAAATACAACCCGATAATTGCATGAGCTAAGATTGAAAAGTAGGTTAAATAAGCCAGGATCTTAATAAAGATGTTGTGACCCATGAAGTATGCATATTCGTTGAATGCGCGCCTGCCTTCTTCTCCTGTTTTTGTGATTAATTGAAGGTTCCCCAACAAGTGTCCTATTAGAAAGGTAATTAGGAAGAGACC
>CAMPIU010000137.1 GCA_946886545.1 uncultured Flavobacteriales bacterium
TCAACAAACCCCATTTTCCGATACAATACCAATCCGGCCACGTTATCTGCATAATCCTGCAGGAATAAGATTTCCAACTCAGGATTGTTCTTTGCCCAATCAATTGCAGCTTTCAATAATGCTGTTCCCAAACCGCAACCCTGCCATTCTTTGTGCATTCCCATTCCGAAAACGGCTGTATGTCTCAATATTTTCCGCTGATTTCCATCGACATTAATATTTCCAACTACTTTTCCTTCAAATTCAGCCACTAAGAACAAAGAATTCGAACGGTTAATATAATTATCCAGGATCTGCTCTTCTTCCGCAAGAGTAGGGTTGAACTCACCTTCACTCAAGGGAACGAATTCTTCATCATACACAAAACCCTGAACAAATTCAATCACTTTGGGAGCATCGGAAACTTCTACGTGACGGAGTAAAATCGTTCGTCCGTCTCTTAATACAACAGTTACAGGAGAAAACTTCATTTCGCGGTTCAATTTTTCATCCGGACCAATTTATCGTAATCCAAAATAGTAATTGTTCCCCCTGCGATATCAATGTATCTGGATTCCTTAAAATCACTAAGTGTTCTGATCACCGTCTCTGTTGCGGTTCCAACCACATTAGCCAGATCTTCCCGTGAGACATACATTGAAAACTGAGATTCAGAGTCATTCTTATATTTATCAGAAAGTTTCACCAGTGCCTCTGCCACGCGTTTACGCACAGAATCGTATGCGATTTTGATCAGTTGCTGTTCTGTTTCCTGCAAATTATCGGAGAGCATCTCGATAAATTTCCGGGCAACCTGTGAATTGTTATATAGCAAAGAAAAGAAGTCCTCTTTGGGAATGACATAGATCTCCGAATCTTCCAATGCACTGGCAGAAGAGGAATATTGCTCATCTTTCAACAGATCTAAAAACCCGAAAAATTCTCCCTCTTTGTAAAAAGAAGTAATTAACTCCTTCCCATTATCATTGCTTTTAAAGATCTTTACTTTTCCTTTACTTATGAAATAAATTCCTTTCGGATAAGCTCCTTCACGAAAGATCTCTGATTTCTTTTTATAAGATCTGACCTCGTTTTTTTCGGAAAGTTCTTTTAATGATTCAAAGCCTTTTGCACTTTGGATAAAATCATCAATTCCGGAAACATTTTTCGAAAACTCCTTTTTCAGGGATTCGCTCTTTCTTAACCTAACGTCAACGATATTGAGCAATTCCATATCATCAAAGGGTTTTGTCAGGTAATCATCGGCTCCCATTTCCATGCCTTTTCGAAAATCGGATCGCTCTGCCTTTGCTGTCAGAAAAACAAAGGGAATATTTGCCGTATTATCATTTTTTGAGAGAAGATGCAATACCCCATAGCCGTCGAGGACCGGCATCATGATATCGCAAATGATCAGATCCGGTTTCTCCTTCAATGCCAGTTCAACACCAATCTTTCCATTTTCAGCAGTCAGTACGGAGTAATTTGCCAAAGTAAGAATTTCAGCAGTATTCTCTCGTATATCTTTATTGTCTTCAATCAGTAGAATCTTCTTCATAGTTCTTATTCGTAAACTTATTTTTTAAAAATAACTGTAAATAGCGTTCCCTTGTTCTCTTCGCTATCGATCTGAATAGTACCTTCCATCAATTTCAAATAGCTCGAAATAATATTCAATCCCAGTCCTGTTCCCTGAATGTGGGTTGCATTCTGGCCTCTGAAAAATCGTTCAAACAAGTGTTGCTGATCTTCCTTCGAAATCCCGATTCCCGAATCTTTTACGCTAATACTTATTTCATCATTACTAACCGTTGAGTTCAGATCGATATTACCGCCTTCAGGTGAAAACTTAATCGCGTTAGACAAGAGGTTAAATAGAACTCCCTGTAACAATTTAGCATCCAATTCTACCATTTCAGGTCCTTGATGCGTATAAACCAAGGTGTGATCTTTTGTCGTTAAGGCTTCAATTTCCCCGACGATTTCAGATATCAGTGTTTTGAGATTCAGTTCAAGAGGCATATTGACAATTTTTCCTTCTTCCAATTTACTGACAGAAAGAAAATCATTCAAAATATCCGTCATGTTGTGGATCGAGTTCTTTATTTTTTGAATGTGTTTTTCCTGGTTTGTCAAATCGTTTTGCGCACTATACTTCGAGGTTAAGGAAAGTGAAGACATCATGGTTGTGAGTGGGGTTCTGAATTCATGAGAAGCCATGGAAACAAAACGTGACTTCATTTCATTTAATTCCTTCTCCTTTTCCAGTGCTTTTCTCAATTCCAACTTGGTTTTTTCCAGTTCATCGATCGCCTCTTCCAGTACAAGTGTCCGGTTCCGAACCTGTCTCTCCAATTCCATGGAGTAATTTTTAAGTCTTTCTTCGGATTGTTTTTTTAAGGTTATATCCAAAATAAAAGCGATCACGAATTTTCCTTCATTCGTTGAATACGGGCTTAAACTTATTTCAAGCGGAAATTCCGTACCATCTTTTCTCAAACCGTAGAGCTCCATACCGGCACCCATTGAGCGGGCATACGGTTTTTCGGCGTAGTCTGTTCTGTATTTTTCATGCTTGGCTGAAAAGCGTTGAGGAATAAGAGCTTCTATTTTCTTTCCCAGAAGGTATTCCTGCGGGTAACCAAACAATTTTTCCGCACTCGGATTGATGCGTACAATCTCACCTTTTTCATTAACCACTAAAATTCCTTCAGTTGCATATAAAAAAAGTGCGTCGACTCCTTCTTTTGTTTCCATTCTCCGTTTTACAAAATCCATGTCTAATGTACGCTTTTTGGTTCAAAAATAAAGGCCTCCGAATTCTGAAATTATGATCCAGATCAGTATTTGGGATGATGCTAATCATAAAAAGCATCCCCCGAAGACTCAGAAGACGCTTTTATAAACTGCCCAAATACCTATTAATAAATTACTTACCCGAACCGAAAGGCACCAACTTCCTATCCGGATTTGAGCATAATCTTTAATTATACTACAAAATTGAATCATTCTACACAACCAAAAAATGACTTGGGTCAGATGAAATTATGAGTCTGATCAATGACATACATCATTTAACAACATGATGAGACTCATTTTGCGGGAGCTGTTCAAGCACTAATTTTGTTCGAAACAATTATTGAGTTCTTACATAAAATCAACTCAATCAGAAACCTATAATTTGGTTTAATATGAAAATCGGCAATCACAAAACTGTTGTTGAAATTGAAGAGGAGTTCAACAAGCTGTTTCCTTATTTAAGATTAAGAGTATTCACGAATACAACAGAAATAGTTGCGCCTTCACAATTGAAAATGGGATCATTCAGAAAGTTGAATAAGACCGATGATCTGATTATCTTGCCTACAATCACTATTGATTCACTTGAAACTTTATTTGAAGATGAATTTGGTCTTCAGATTAAATTGTACCGAAAGTCGGGAAAAGAATGGATAGAAACCAAATTAACCGGTCACTGGACCCTGGAAGAGCAGAATAGAGAAGGAGCAATCCTGAGTTCGAAATAACAATAACGCCCATTTTATTCTTATTCCTGTCATTTTCATAGGCATTCCTAATTTTAGATTTGTTATTATTACAAAACCACGGATTGAAAAACGAGCATATTGACTATGGACCAAAACATATATGTAACAAAAGCTTCGGGTGAAAAAAGTTTGTTTTCAACGGAAAAGATTCGCAGGTCACTTTCTAAATCGGGAGCCAGCAATGAACAAATTGAACTTGTCATAGAACAGGTTTCCAACCAGCTATATGAGGGAATCACCACCAAAAAAATCTATCAAATTGCCTATTCTATTTTAAAAGGACTTGGAAGACATACTGCAGCGCGCTATCATTTGAAACGCGCAATTATGGAATTGGGACCTTCAGGATTTCCATTTGAGAAGTATCTGGGAGAAATACTTAAATACCAGGGGTATTCCATTCAAATAGGTCAAATAATTCAAGGAAAATGTGTTACTCATGAAATTGATATCATAGCCAAAAAAAATGACCAATTAAAGATGATTGAGTGTAAATACCACAATCATCCGGGAATTTTCTGTGACGTAAAAATCCCGCTTTATATTCACGCCAGGTTCGAAGATATCAAAACGTATCGCCAACAAGCAGCCGGTCAGCACAACGCCATATTTCAGGGGCTTGTTGCAACGAATACCCGTTTTTCGATAGACGCAATGAAATATGCAACTTGTTCAAATCTGGAATTATTGGGTTGGGATTATCCGTTAAATCAAGGATTAAAAGACCTGATCGATCAATCGGGACTTTATCCGATAACTTGTCTTACATCCCTTACAAAAAGCGAGAAACAGCAATTACTTGATTTAAAGGTCGTATTGTGCAAAGAGCTCCAATCCGATGAAAAAATCCTGATATCCATTGGGGTAAGATCCAATCGGCTTACAACGGCTTTGAGAGAAATAGATCAATTGTGTCAAATCCTCCAACAAGCTCCGCAAAAAACAAATACCAAACAATTATGAGTAAAGAAACAAGTGTACAGTTTCTAGGTGCTGCCGGAACTGTTACCGGATCAAAATACCTGATCCAAACGGAAAACAAAAAAATACTTGTTGACTGTGGTCTTTTCCAGGGTTTGAAAGAACTTCGATTACTCAATTGGGAACCATTACCATTTGATGTCTCTTCTCTTGATTATGTTTTACTCACTCACGGACACCTGGACCATGTAGGCTACCTTCCTTTGCTTATCAAACAGGGATTTAAAGGACTTATTCATTGCACAGAACCCACCGTTGAAATCGCAAAGCTGATCCTGAAAGACAGTGCGAAAATTCAGGAAGAAGATGCTGAGCGTGCAAATAAATACCAATACAGCAAACACCATCCGGCAAAACCACTTTATACCGAAGAAGAAGCTGAGAAGGTTTTCTCACATTTGCAAGGAGAACCTTTGGATCAATGGATTAATTTAGACAAAGAGGTTGCTTTCAGGTTTCAATATGTAGGACATATTTTAGGCGCAGTATTCATTGAATTAAAAATAAACGGCAAACTACTGGTCTTTTCCGGAGATATCGGCCGGCCGGAAGATCCTTTGTTGTTCACACCATCCAAACCCAAGCAAGCTGACATTCTGTTCATAGAATCTACTTACGGAGCACGGATTCATAAAAAAGATCCCTCATCCATGCTTATGAATGCCATTAATTCGGCAATCGAGCGGGATGGTGTGATCATCATTCCAAGTTTTGCCGTTGAACGCACCCAATTGATCATGTATCACATTTGGGACCTTTCCATGAAGAAGCTCATTCCCGAAATCCCGGTTTATATGGATAGTCCGATGGGTTCAGAAGTGCTTTCTCTCTTTAAAAGAAATCATCCGTGGCATAAACTTGATCAAAACATGCTGGATGCGTTATTCAGCAAGATCAAAGTAATTACCAAACCCGAACAAACCTACCGCTTAGCCAAAGATCACGAACCAAAAATCATTATTGCAGCAAGTGGAATGGCAACAGGAGGAAGGGTTTTGACCTATTTCGAGCATTTCCTGGGAGATGAAAAAGCAACTGTTTTACTTGTCGGATTTCAAGGTGAAGGAACAAGAGGCCGTGCATTATTGGATGGGGCTGAAGAAATTAAAATGCGTGGAAAGTTTTGGAAAGTTCGCGCACAAATCGAATTGATCGAAGGATTATCTGCCCATGCAGATCAATCTGAATTGATTGAGTGGATCGAAGAACTTGAGCACACTCCGGAAAGAATTTTTATCGTCCACGGTGAAAAAGAAGGGGCTGAAGGGCTGAAAAAAAGCATTTATGAGACTTACGGATATGAAAGCATTATTCCGCAATTGAATGAGATCTACAAAATATAATGAATACTCCTTGTTAGTACAAATTATTGATTGCGATCGTTAAGGGAACTTCCATAGGCATTCTTAATCAGGTATTCTCCTAAAAAATAGGCACCGAAAGCAGTAGAAAGGTGCCACAGCCAATGTGTTCCCCACGGCATGAATTCAATTTCGACTTTTTCATCCAAGAAGCGGAAGAGCAACGCAAGTGCAAAAAAACCGATAGCAGTAAATAAACGGCCTGAGTTTTGGAATTTGGTTTGACGCAGAAACAGGTAACAGGGAAGCAACAACATCCAACCCCGGAAAAAATAACTCGCAGAAATGCGATCCTGTCCGCTTAGAAATACAGCCGATAAAAAGGTCAATCCGAAGAAGATTAACAGCACCCACACGATCTGGATATTTTTAGGGAGGACTTTCAGCCACATCCAAATGCTTACGCCTACCACCAATACCATAATCGGAATAGCATCCATTAATAGTAAAATAGTGGATGCGCGAAAGGCGTGAAAAAAAGTACTTCCCAATCCACCGATAACAAGCAGCGGACAGCAAAACCAGACGATGAACGCATAGTTGGAATGGCGACCGCGGAGCTGCCACAAAAAGATCAGTACCGGAATCAAAAAAGTCAGAGAAGACCAGGCATTCCAGGGTTCTACAATAAATAAAGATAAGTCGGTTGTTTCCCTGTAAACAGGTCCATTATCAGGAACTGAAGAAATACCTGTTAAAAACAGAGAAAACAAACTAGAAGCTGTGTATCAATTGAGTGGATTCACATCCTGTTTTTTGTTTCATCTGGAAATAACCCTGAAAGATCAAACTATCTGTTTCATCCAGAATTTTATACGAATGTGTTTTGTTTTCTCTTTTAAACATCATATCCGTGAAAACGAAATTACCTGTTCCACATCCAGGATCAGCTGTATAATGCTGGTAAGCATCAATTGTTGCAATTTCAGTTTCGTCAACATACAATGTTAATTCATCAATCCCATAAGCTACCAGATTATCTGCAGTAGCAGTATTATACCAAAAAGAATGATTCACAGAGAACTTCTCTTTTGTACACGCAAGAACGGAAATCATACAAAGAGATCCGATAATAAGTTTTTTCATGTTGTAGAAGATTTGGTGCAAATTAAATAAAAAGTTCTCAAAATGAGTTCATTTAAAAAACGGAATGAACGAATATCCATTTCGATCGACCAAAATCGGGGATCCGTAAAATGACTAATTCAACGTCCGTATCCTATCTTCCGAGAGGTAAATAATCCATTGCTGAAGCCGATTGTCCGTTGCTGAATTAAATCCGATTCCTAACTGATCAATCTTTTACTATTGTGCAAAACAATCATTCTTCATTATGAAAAAAAGAAACCAATTGTTACTGCTCTTATTCGGGCTTTTCACATGTAACAGCCAGGCACAAACTGCCGTCGTTAACAATCCGAGTGATGTGAACTATGTTCCGGGAACATTGCGCTATGAAATTCACCATGCGGCACCGGGAACAACTATTTATCTTACAGGCTTGACCAGTTCGATTAACTTACAGGATTCCATTATCGTTGCAAAAAATGTAAAACTAGTAGCTAATAATGGGCTCGGTGTGATCGATGGAAACCTGATGACCAATTTATTTGAAGTCAAACCCGGAGTCACCTTAGAAATGACCGGATTAACTTTACAGGAAGGAGCACAGTCACCAACCCATTTGCTGCCTCCACACGGACATGC
>CAMPIU010000138.1 GCA_946886545.1 uncultured Flavobacteriales bacterium
GATACAACACCTGAAGCAAACACTTCGAATGGAACCGGGGTATTAAAGAATCTATACTTCAAACTTGGAGGGACAAGCTACGAACCGATAACACAATCAATGCAGCATACCAGCGGAAAAATATTTATTTCCACCTCCACCAATCCGGGAGAATCCATTTCGTTTTCAATCACCGACACCCTTACTCCAGGCAGCTATGCCTTTTCGTCTTCCAGTTCCGGGATGTTCCGAATGTTTTATACTCCGGATAATTATGTGACTTCCTATACATCAGAAAGCGGCACCGGAACGATTGTAAGCCACGACATGACAACCAATAAAATTCAGGCTACATTCAATTGTATGTTAGTGAGCAATGAAACTATTCCTGACACCATTTATGTCACAAATGGAGAGTTAAACAAAACATATCCGGAATAAGACTTGAAAATACAGGACAAAAAAGTAAGGGCGGAAAATTTTCCGCCCTTACTTTTTTTATATTAACTACTACCAATTAATTTCTGTACAAGGTACTTTTTACCGCTTTAATCAATCTTTCAACATTTGGTAATGCAGCCTCGATCAATGTTGGTGAAAATGCAAATGGTGTATCTGTTTGAGTCACACGCATCACCGGCGCGTCCAAATGGTCAAATGCATAACGCTGCAAATGATAAGCAATCTCCGAAGAGATAGAAGCCAATGGCCATGATTCTTCCAATACTACACAGCGATTCGTTTTCTTAACCGATTCTACTATCAAAGCATAATCAATCGGGCGAATAGTTCTCAAATCAATAATTTCAACAGAAATTCCTTCTTTCTGTAAAACCTCTGCTGCTTCATAAGCAACTTTGATAATTTTACCGAAAGAAACGATTGTTACATCTGTTCCTTTGCGCTTGATATCTCCTACTCCAATTGGAATAATGTATTCTCCTTCCGGAATCTCTCCTTTATCGCCATACATTTTCTCTGATTCCAGGAAAACAACCGGATCGTTATCACGAATAGCTGCTTTCAGCAAACCTTTCGCATCGTATGGATTAGATGGAGTAATTACTTTTAATCCAGGTACGTGTGCGTAAAACGCTTCGAAACTTTGCGAGTGAGTAGCAGCCAGCTGACCGGCAGTACCGTTTCCTCCTCTAAAAACAATCGGACATCCGTACTGACCTCCTGACATCTGCAACATTTTTGCAGCAGAGTTGATGATCTGATCCGCAGCTAAAATTGCGAAGTTCCATGTCATGAACTCAACAATCGGACGAAGGCCATTCATGGAAGCTCCTACAGCAATACCCGCAAATCCTAATTCAGCAATAGGGGTGTCAATGACACGTTTCGGACCAAATTCATCCAACATTCCCTGAGATACTTTGTACGCTCCATTGTATTCGGCAACTTCTTCCCCCATTAAGAAAACACCCTTATCCCGGCGCATTTCCTCTGACATAGCTTCACGAAGGGCTTCTCTAAATTGAACAGTCTTCATTCTTATATTTTTTATTTCGCTTTAAAGCAGGTCAAAATTAATCAAAATTCGTTTCTGGCGCACCAAAATAAGGAGTAAGAAGACACATTTTCAGTAAATAGTGAACAAATTGTTTAAAACCTGCTCTTACTATGTGTGCATAACATTTTATTTCCTAGGATGATTTGATTATTTTTGTGACCGAAACAAAGTTTAACAAGCAAATACTGCTTCATGTTATTTATGCAAAATGCAGTTCACGTTTAAATAAATATAGATTATGAAAATTCTTGTATGTATCAGTAAATCTCCAGATACTACTTCGAAAATTGCTTTCACGGACGGGAACAAGCAATTCGATGAGAATGGGGTTCAATACATTGTCAATCCATACGATGAGTGGTATGCACTTGTACGTGGTTTGGAACTGAAAGAAACATTGGGTGGAAACTTAACGATCATCACAGTAGGAAACGCTGCTGATGAGGCGATCATCAGAAAAGCATTGGCAATTGGTGCAGATGATGCGGTTCGTATTGATGCTGATCCGAAGGATGCATATTTTACAGCAGTTCAAATTGCAGAATATGCGAAGTCCAATGGATTTGATCTGATCCTTACAGGGAAAGAAACGATCAATTACAACGGTTCACAAGTAGCGGGAATGATTGCAGAAGCAATGGATTTACCATTTGTTTCTTTGGCAACGAAACTGGACATTAACGGTACAACTGCACGTATGGAACAGGAGATCGTTGGTGGAGTTCAGGTTGTTGAAGCAAACCTTCCATTGGTAGTTTCCTGTGCAAAAGGGATGGCAGAACAACGTATCCCGAACATGCGCGGAATTATGGCTGCGCGTACCAAACCGCTTACAGTGATCGCACCGGCAGCAATAGAAGACCTTACAGCATATGTTGAATATGGATTACCGGCTGCCAAATCTGCAGTGAAGATGATCGATCCGAACAACATGGACGAATTAGTTGCTTTGTTACACAACGAGGCTAAAGTTATTTAATCGATAAGAAGGAATTATGAATATTTTAGTTTATATCAATTCATCCAATCATTTGGCAAAGAGCGCGTTTGAAGCTGTTACTTATGCTAAGAAAATTGGTGGAACAATCACAGTTGTTGCTACGGGATCGGTAGATGACGCAACTTTAGCAACTTTAGGTGAATACGGTGCTGAAAAAGTATTGATAGATCGCTCAGTTGCCACTGAAGATTCCCAACAAGTGACTCGCATGATCGCAAAAGCGGCAGAATCAACAGGAGCAGAACTAATCGTTTTTTCCCATGATCTGGTTGCAAAAGCGGTAGCTTCGCGTTTATCCGTTCGTTTGAAAGCAGGTTTGATTTCAGGAGCTGTTGATGTGCCAAACACATCAAACGGTTTCACAGTGAAAGTAAATGTATTCTCAGGAAAAGCATTCGGATTTGTTTCCGTAAAATCCCCGAAGAAGATTATTTCACTTCTTCCGAACTCATTCCAACCGGAAAAAACAGGTTCAACTTGTCCGGTAGAAGCATTTGACGGAGCAGCAGGAACTGCAGCAATTAAAGTAGTAGAAACCAAAATACCGGAAGGTGAAATTCCATTACCGGAGGCTGAGTTAGTTGTTTCTGCAGGTCGCGGATTGAAAGGTCCGGAAAACTGGGGAATCGTAGAAGATTTGGCAAAAGCATTGGGCGCGGCAACGGCATGTTCCCGTCCGGTAGCTGATATTGGCTGGAGACCTCATCATGAACACGTTGGACAAACGGGTGTTGCTATTCGTCCGAATTTGTATATAGCAGCAGGTATTTCCGGGGCAATTCAACATTTGGCAGGAGTAAACGGTTCGAAAGTAATTGTAGTTATAAATACAGATCCGGAAGCACCTTTCTTCAAGGCTGCGGATTACGGTGTAGTGGGCGATGTTTTCGAAGTACTTCCAAAATTAACGGAGGCTGTAAAAAAATTCCGTTCAACACCGCACTAAGATTAATCAAATTAATTATTTTTACGAAAGTAATCCGATAGTAGGGAAGCACGTTCAAATGCTTCCCTACTTATTTAAACCCTTCGTAAGGAAAACGTTCGAATGGACAAGATTAAACTCGATATCATTGGACTGTCATACAGTCAGACTCAAAGTGGGGCCTATGCTTTGGTTTTAGCAGAAGCAGGCGGTAAACGCCGTTTGCCGATTATTATTGGCGGATTTGAAGCCCAGGCCATTGCCATTGAACTGGAAAAAATGACTCCGACAAGACCGCTTACTCATGATTTGTTTAAATCTCTTGCCCAAACTTTCTCCATCCAACTCAAAGAGGTAGTTATTTATAATTTGCAGGAAGGAATTTTCTTTGCGAAGCTGGTTTGCGAAAAAGAAGGGGTATTTTCAGATATTGATGCACGCACATCCGATGCGATTGCATTAGCCGTTCGATTCGACTGCCCGATTTACACCTTTGAATCCATTCTTTCTTCAGCAGGTATTCTTTCCGATGAATTCCTTGAAGACGATGAGGAAGTGGAAATAGCGGATACTGATGAAAACGAATTCACGAAGATGAATAAAGAGGAGCTGGAAGAACAGCTTCAAAGTGCAATTGATAATGAAGACTACGAGTTAGCTTCTAAAATCCGTGACGAAATCAACAAACGCGGAGAATAATTCGGCATTAAGCTACTACTTATGGGGAAATCCATCAAATTTCGATTGACTGTTATGAGTTTCCTCCAATTTTTTGTTTGGGGAGCGTGGCTTACAACTATTTTCACTTACGGTACAAAAGGAAAACATTGGTCTTATCAGGATGTAGGAGTCATTTTCTCTACCCTGGCGCTTTCCTCCATTCTAATGCCTTCTCTCATAGGAATCATAGCTGATAAATGGATAAGAGCAGAGAGATTATATGGACTGCTTCATTTAGCTTACGGAGGTATTTTGTTTTTCGCTCCTTATGCAAACAGTCCCAGTGAACTATTCTATGTGATCCTTGCCGCAATGATTTGTTATATGCCTACTATTTCACTGGCAAATTCCATTTCATTTCGGGTATTGACTTCCAATAACTACAACGTGTTAAAATCATTTCCTCCTATTCGTGTTTGGGGAACCGTTGGTTTCATTGTCGCTATGTGGGTAACTAATCTTACCGGAAGTAACATTACAGCTAATCAATTTATATTTGCAGGAATTGGAGCGATTCTACTTGGACTGTACTCATTCACTTTGCCGGCATGTACACCCGAAAATCGCAATACAGGAAAAAAAAGCATCATCAGCATGCTTGGGCTTGACGCATTCAAACTCTTCGCCAATTATAAAATGGCATTGTTTTTCCTTTTCTCCATGTTGCTGGGAGCCGCATTGCAATTGTCCAATATGTATGGCGAATCTTACCTGTTCAGTTTCCCAAAAGGATCTGTTATCGGAGATTTCTCCGGTGTAATTTTATCCATTTCCCAGATTTCCGAAACATTGTTTATCCTTACCATTCCATTCTTCCTGAAACGATTCGGCATCAAACAGGTAATGATGATGGCGATGTTGGCATGGGTCATTCGTTATGGATTTTTTGCTTTAGGGGATACTTCGGCCGGATGGATGCTTATTATCCTTTCTAATATTGTTTATGGAATGGCATTTGACTTTTTCAATATTTCAGGATCCATGTTCATTGAAACAAATACGAACCACTCCATCCGCTCCAGTGCACAAGGTTTATTTATGATGATGACAAACGGTTTTGGTGCCTATTTCGGTACAATTGTCAGCAGTTGGGTCATTGACAAATACTTCATTTTACCCGATGGTCAAACAAACTGGTCGGGAGCCTGGTACGTATTTGCAGCCTATTCATTGATCGTTGCGGTATTGTTCGCCATTTTATTCAAGCATAAACATAATCCGGAAGAATTGTCGGAATTTTCACACTAAATTGTTTACTAAATAATTTAATAGTAATTTAATGTTTCAATAACATTGAATGAAAACTACACTCTCCTCTCTTGCGCTTATATTAAGTGTCATTTCCTTTAGCCAAACTTTCAACGGCACATCCGGTAATATCCAAGACAACCAGGAATTGGTAACAACCGTTAACGTAAGTGGATTACCAACTTCCATCAATCAAACCACGTTCGGTTTGGAACAGGTTTGTTTGAATATTACCCATTCCTGGGACGCAGATGTAACAGTTACACTAGAGGCACCGGACGGAACTCAAATCACCCTTTTTTCTGCTGTAGGCGGAAACGGAGATGATTTTAACGGAACATGTCTACGCGAAGATGCAAGCGCTTCGATTGTTACTCAAAACGCCCCGTTTAGCGGCATATTCAAACCCATGAATTCACTTGGAGTTGCAAACAACAATCAAAATCCAAACGGAACCTGGAAACTGCGTGTATATGATTCGGCAAATGGGGATGAAGGAACGCTTGATTCCTGGGCGATCACTTTTGGAAACGATCCGGCAACATACCAACCTTTTGCAAGCAGCAATCTGCCGATTGTTATTCTGAACACCAACAACCAGGGAATTCCGGATGAACCGAAGATCGAAGCTCATATGAAACTCATTGATAACGGACCGGGAAACATTAATTATGTGACTGATATTCCGAATGCTTACAACAACAAGATCGGGATTGAGCGAAGAGGTTCCACCTCAGGTGATTTCCCTCAAAAATCCTACGGTTTTGAAACACGCGACATCAACGGTACGGTAAAAGACACCACCTTATTGGGAATGCCTTCAGAGCACGACTGGATCCTTTCCGCTCCGTATAATGACAAGAGTTGCATGCGCAATATTTTGACCTACGAATTAGCGAATAAAATGCAGCATTATGCTTCACGCACGATTCTTTGCGAATTGGTACTCAACGGACAATACCAGGGGATTTACACTTTGATGGAAAAAATAAAGCGAGATCCGAATCGTGTGGATATTGCAAAACTCCTTCCGACCGATATTTCGGGTGATGATGTGACCGGAGGATACATTATTAAAATTGACAAAACAACCGGTTCAAACAACGATGGCTGGACATCCAATTATCAGTCAGTCGACAATTCGGACATTACTTTCTTATATCACTACCCGAAAGCCGATGATATTGTACCGCAGCAAAAAGATTACATCCAGGCGTATATTGATTCATTTGAAACAGCTCTGGCCGGTTCATCTTTTGCAGACCCAAATACCGGTTATCGAAAATACAGCATTCCCGAAACTTTTATCGATTTCCTGATCTTAAATGAAATAAGCAAGAATGTAGACGGTTACCGTTTGAGCACTTTCCTTCACAAAGAAAAAGATTCCAATGGAGGAAAACTGCGAATGGGGCCAATGTGGGATTTCAACCTGGCCTGGTGGAATGCCGATTATTGCAGCGGCGATAATGTTACCGGTTGGCAATACAACTTTCCAAACACTTGTCCCGGCGGATGGCAGGTTCCGACCTGGTGGACACGCATGCTGGAAGATCCATGGTTCCAGGACGAATTAAAATGTCGTTGGACAACACTTCGACAAAGCTTTTTATCCAACGATTCACTTTACACCCAGATTGACTCAATAGCACAATATATTGACTCCGCAAAAGACCGGCATTTTGACCAATGGCCGCTTTTAGGAGTGTACACCTGGCCAAATCCAAGTCCGATCCCTGCAGATTACCCCGGAGAAGTCGCTGCAATGAAAGCATGGATCCTGGATCGTGCAACCTGGATCGACAACAATATTCCGGGAACTTGTCATTTAGGAATCATGGAGCAAGAAATCGCTTCATTATCCGTTTATCCGAATCCTTTTAATCAAGACCTCCATGTATCGTGGTTTTCGGCAGGAATCAGTAATGCACGGATTAAACTATTCGATCTGAACGGAAGTGAAATCAGCTCTATAGAAAAATCTCCTGCTTACGGGATGAATGAAGTAACATTAAACAGCTTTACAAGCGCATTGAGCAGTGGAATTTATTGGGTGGAAATCCAGGAAGGAACTTCGATAAGCCGGATCAAAGTGGTAAAAAATTGATTTTTACCACGAAGGACACCAAGAGCACGAGGCTTTTTACTTTACATCTGGATGTATAGGTTACATTTGAAATA
>CAMPIU010000139.1 GCA_946886545.1 uncultured Flavobacteriales bacterium
TTCCTATACATTTGCATGGAGCAATGGTGCTGCAACTCAGAATATTTCAAACTTATGCGCAGGTGCTTATTCGGTAACCGTAACGGATGCCAATGCTTGTATTGCAACAGCGAATACGTCCATAACGGCACCGACTCCTCTTGTTGTAGCCCTTGTAAAAACCGATGCAACGTGTAACAATACATGTAACGGAAGTATTACGGTAAATGCTTCAGGTGCAACACCGGGATATCAATACAGTTTGAACGGAGCACCTAACCAGGCATCCAATAGTTTTACAGCTTTATGCGATGGGGCTTATACAATCCTGGTAACTGATGCTAACGGATGTTCTGCAACAGTGAATACAACGGTTACTGAACCGCCGGTATTAAATCTGACATTGGTTTCAACGGTTCCTTCCAGCTGTGGAACGAATAATGGCTCATTAACTGTAAGTGCTTCGGGTGGTACACCTAATTATACTTATACAGTAGGAGCGGTAACTCAAGCATCAGGCACTTTTTCAGGACTTGCTCCGGCAGTATACAACGTTACTGTAACTGATGCAAATGGTTGTACACAAGTTCTTTCTGTAACTGTTGGTACAACTGTTTCCCCAACTGCTTCAATTTTGAGTCAGCAACCGGTAAGCTGCTTCGGCGGATTTAACGGTTCGGCAGTTATTGGCTTTTCCGGAGGAACTCCTAACTATACTTTTTCATTGTCTCCCGGACCATCAAATCAGGCCTCTAACGTCTTTAATAATTTAGCTGCAGGTTCTTACACGGCTACTGTGACTGATGCAAACGGATGTATTGCAACAGTACCTTTAACAATTGCTCAGCCAGCTCAGCTTACTTATACTACAGTTATAACCAATGCTTCATGTAACGGAGTTTGTGACGGTCAAATTCAGATCAATGTTACCGGAGGTACCTCACCTTATGATTATTCACATGATAACGGTTCGACTTTCACACCTGCCAATCCAATTACGAACTTATGTGCAGGAAGTGTAGATATCGTAGTGCGTGATTTTAACGGATGTCTTGTCAATTCAACCGTAAATATTACACAACCTGCTCCTCTTGCAGCAACATTTACGACAGTTAACCCTGTTTGTAACGGAAGCTGTGACGGTTCAATCACAGTGAGTGCAAGTGGTGGTGTTCCGGTATACAATTATAGTTTAAACGGAGGGACGACTCAAGTATCTAATATTTTGTTGAATGTTTGCAGCGGTACTCAGGATGTTGTTATTACAGATGCAAACGGATGTACGCTTGAAGTGAATCCGGTGTTGGTGGATCCACCAGCAGTTGAACTTGATTTGGTTTCAATGATTGAATCGAACTGCGGATTTAATAACGGAGAATTGGTTGTTATTGCAACAGGTCCGAATCCTGGCTTTACTTATTCAGCAAATGGAGGTCCTACTCAAACCAACGGAACTTTCTCAAACATATTTGCGGGAGCTTATGATATTATTGCAGTAGATAATTTGGGTTGTCAGGCACAAGAATTCTTCGGTGTAAATGACATTGAGATGAGCGGGGTTCTGATTCAACAAACAGATCCGCTTTGTTTCGGTTCGTTTGACGGAACGCTTGAAGTTACCAATGTAAGCGGAGCCGCTCCGATCAGTTATGAACTGGATAACTCGGGAGCCTCTCAATTTTCAGGATTTTTTCCAAATTTAGGTGCGGGAAGCCATATTGTGGTAATATCCGATGCAGGGAACTGTATCTTTACAATCCCGGTAAACCTGGATCAACCGGATCCGATCACATTTAACACAGTTGTTACGGACGTTGCATGTTTCGGAGCTTCTACCGGAGAGATTGAGTTCATTAATACTGCAGGCGGAACCGGTTCATACATGTTTAGTATTGACGGAGGAAATAATTTCGTGTCCGATAGTACATTTACCGGCTTGCCAATCGGAACTTATAGCTTAGCTGTTACAGATGTCAACGGTTGTATGGAGTTTGATTCTGAAGATATTGTACAACCGCTTCCGATTGAAATTACCAATAACCATGTTGATTTGACTTGTTACCAAAATAATTCCGGATTTATTCAATTGGGTGCTACCGGAGGAAACGGAGGTTATCAGTATTCAATTGATAATGGTGCGAATTTCTCGGCCTCAAGCTCTTTCTTTAGTTTATCTGCACAACTTTATAATATAGTTGTGATGGATCAGGAAGGTTGTCTGCAGGATACCACAATTACTTTAACTGAACCTACACCATTGGTTGCCGGTGCTACTTCAACAGATGTTTTATGTAACAATGCCTGTGACGGTACAATTACAGGTACAGGAAACGGAGGAACAGTTAATTATATGTTTAGTGTTGACGGCGGAATTATTTACAACGTAAGCGGTTTCTTCGATAACTTATGTGCAGGAACCTACGACTTAATTGTTAATGACTTCAACAATTGTTTGGATACAGCAGATGCGATCATTGGTTCACCAACAGGGGTTACTCTGACAGTAACTATAACTCCTTCGACTTGCGGAAATGCAAACGGTGAAATTGATATGAGTATGGCGGGTGGAACAATGCCGTATAACTACAGTATTGACAATGGAACAACTTTCACACCTGGCAATGTGTTTACCGGCTTAATTGCTGATGATTATCCATTGGAAGCGGAGGATGCAAACGGATGCAGCGTTGATTCCCTTGTAACTGTTTTTGATCTTGCATCACCTGTTATTTCCGGAGTGTATGTTACCGAACCTACTTGTTACAGCATCTGTGATGCCAGTGCGCATGTAAGTTCTGCCGGAGGTACGGGAGCTTTAACTTTTGAGATTAACGGAGTTTCGCAAACCGACAGTATATTTAACGGACTTTGTGCCGGGACTTACGACGTCATTATTACAGATGTAAACGCTTGTACCGATACTTTAAGTATTCTTATTGATCAGCCGGATACATTAATTTTTACTACAGTGGCAACAAACCTGACTTGTTTTCAAAATCAGTCCGGATCAATCAATGTTACCGTTCAGGGTGGTACAGGGCCGTTCGATTATTCGTATGATGGCGGTTCAACTTTTGGAGTTGTAGACAATGCCCAGATTCTTTCCGCAGGTAATTACAATATTGTTGTTCGGGATGTTAATAACTGTATAGCTACAGGAACAGAAGTACTTACTCAGCCTGCGTTATTAACTGCTACATTGAATCTGACTGATCCAACTTGTTTTGGTTTCTGCAATGGTTCTGCAGTTGCAAATGCAACAGGAGGAACACTAAATTATACTTATCACTGGAACGGGGTTGCAGGAGCTTCAAATACGAACACAAACCTTTGTAGTGGAGCTTATACACTGGAAATTACAGACGCAAATAACTGCTCTTTCGATACCACATACGTGATTACAGATCCTATCGAGTTTGTAATTGATTCAATTGGTCAAACCAATGCTTTATGTAATACTTCCTGTGACGGAACAGCTACAATTTATGCACCTGGAGCTGTTACTTACAGTTTTGACAATGGAGCAACTTTCGGACCTTCTAACACCTTAGGTTCTTTATGTGCCCAGGCTTACCAGATTCAGGCAACCAATGCTGCGGGTTGTATCGCATTGAGTTCCGTTGCTATTACTGAGCCGCTTCCTGTACAATTATTCTCCACAATGGATAGTTTAATGTGTACCGGTGATACTATTCCGCTTTTTGCAGTTGCAGTTGGAGGAACAGCCCCTTATACTTATACCTGGAGCAACGGATTTGTAGGACAAACTCAAGATGTAATTCAAACAACTCCGGCAACGTATACAGTTTCAGTAACGGATCAAAACGGATGTACTACTGCAGCGCCGAATTCTGTTGACTTAACAATGCTGCCAATTCTGGCGTTCACATTAACAGGAGACACTTCAATCTGTAGCGGAAACAATATTGTTCTTCAGTTGAATGTGACAGACGGTGCTCCGGCTTATTCCTATCAGTGGAGTACTTCTGCAAATGACACTTTGGACCAGATCACAGTTACACCATTGTTGCCAACGCTTTACAGTGTAAGTATTTCCGATGTGTGTGTTACTGTCGATACAAATGTTCAGGTTAGCTTCTACTCGGTACCAACAGCACAGTTTGTTACAAGTGCTCAAGGCGGATGTAGTCCTTTGGATATTACTTTCTCCAATGACCTTGCGATCACGAATCTCCAAAACTGTACCTGGACTTTCTCAGACGGACAGACATTCAATGGGTGTGGCAGTATCAATGCGACCTTTACAAATCCGGGTTGTTATGATGTAGCATTTACCGCAAATACAACAGACGGTTGTCCTGTTACAGGAACATTCAGCTCAGCGATTTGTGTTTACGACAATCCGGTCGCGAACTTCACTTATTCACCTCAATTACCAACTGAGTTGAATAATACGGTTCAATTTACGAGTTTGTCTTACGGTGCAAATACATTTGACTGGACATTCGGAAGCAGCTATGGAACTTCCACTGAGGAGAATCCGAATCACACATTCCATGGAGTCGATCCCGACCAAACAGTGAATGTTTGTTTGTTGGTTACTTCGGAACACGGATGTTTGGATTCTGTTTGCAGAGCGATCAAATTCTATGGCGACTTTCTGGTTTGGGTTCCGAATACTTTCACACCGGATGGAGATGAGTTTAACAACCAATTCAAACCGATTTTCTCAAAAGACCGGTTGATAGAGGATTACAATTTGATGATCTTCAATCGTTGGGGAGAATTAATCTTCGAATCTCACGATCCTGAGATCGGGTGGGATGGAACTTACCATGCGGAATTTGTTCAGGATGGAACTTACACCTGGACGATCGATGTGAAAGACGGATTGAAAAATAAGAGCGAGAAATTTATCGGACACGTGAATAAATTACAATAATCCGAATAGGAATAATTTGAAGCCCCGACCTGTATTTATGGGATCGGGGCTTTTTATTTTATGATTTTACTATTTCGTGATAACAGGATATCATGTTATCACGTTATCATTATCCCGAAAGAATCGGGGTGAATCCAAAAAACAAACTTCTTTAAAATTTAACCTTACTTGTTTCCAGATACAAAAACTTTGTATTTCTCTGCGGCGTGTTTTCCGGAAATAACAGCACTGTTTTGGGTTTCCAATCCTTCAGACCAACCACCGGATAAATAAAGTGACGGAATTTCATTAACCTGTTTGTTTAGGATTGCCAGGTGTGCAATAAAATCTGTTGTGATCAGCGGGTGCCAAAAAGTAGTTGTATGAAGAAGTTTTCCGGATTTTTTTAATTGTTCAATGGCATCGGCATTCAACCAGCTTTTATAGATTCCATTCAATCTGTTTGAGATCATACCGAGATTCATCGTATTTGAGACTAATTGATTGGAATCAGTGGTAATCACATTCAAGAAGGCCGGTTTTTCTGTGTTCACAAAACTTGAATCCGTATGTAAGGCAATTTTTGCTTCAAAATAAGTGAGATGCTTTAAACTTCCAGTGATTTCATTTAGGCTGGGTTCCGATTTCACTATTTTAGCAGTTTGATCCGCATGCGTGGCAAAAACGACGAAATCAACCAATTCTGTTTGTTCAACTCCATTGCTGGAATAAGTTACCAACCACTTGTCTTTTGACCGAACAACCTTTGTTACGGGAGAACTGCATTTGATCGTTACCTGATCAGTATCCATTTTCTCACCAATGCGCTGAATTAATGTTCCCATACCTTCAGTCATTACTTTGAATTTATTGGAAGCTTTTGGTTTCCGGAAGGCAAATAATTTTACAATATCAAGAGCTGAAGTTTTTTTGATTTCGGTGATCGTTGTTCCCAATGATGCAGCTAGGAAAGGGTAGATGATCTCATTTTTATATTGTTCTTCAAACTTTAGTTCTTTTACCCAGGTTTCAATACTAATTCCTTTCCATTTATCCGGGCTCTTATACATCGCATAGGCTTCTTTGTTGAATCGTTTGAACTTCAGTAGTTTTCCCAATTTTTCACCGCGAAGCTTCATTCCCAGAGGAGAAACCAAAACCGGTCTTTCTTCATTTTCTCTTTGAATCAAAAGAGTTCCTGCAACAGATTCCGTTTGATAAGGATCCGCTCCAAGTGTTTGTGTCAGAAATGCGATGTAATCATTCCAGGGGCCTTCCACGAAATATTGTGGTCCTGCATCGATATTTACTAATTTTCCTTCGTGATTTTTCACTGATACCGTTTGTGCATTTCCTCCAAGTTTTACTTCTTTCACGAATAAAATGATCTGTGCTTTGGGGTCCAATTCCGAAATAAAATAAGCTCCGGAAACTCCGGCAATTCCACCGCCGATAACAGCAACTTTGGTCTGAGAAAACACATGGATGCAATTGAATGCAAAAACAAATACAAGAAGTAAACGGAAGGGAAATAACATGAACTAACGGTTTTTGATGAATGGCTAAGATAATGGTATAATTACGAATTACGTCCCGATAGCTATCGGGATACGAATTACGAATTACGAATTGAATTGCCGATAACCACATCAATAATGATTACGAAAGCAGGATTTACTCCTTCACCTTTCCAACCTTACACTTAAAGCTGAAAGCTGTCAAATTTTCTTTTGCTTCTTTTTGCTGGTAAACGGTTCCTTCTTTCATGTTCGTTGTGTCAAAACGCCAGCTTGCGATGGGATCGTGGAAGGCATCATCAGTGTCTGTCAGGAAAATTGTTACTTCATCATTTTCAGAGACCAGGAAGCGGAACACACGTGGTTTTGCAGCGAAAGAAATAAAATAGTTATTTCCTTTGTGAATATTGCCCACTTCCAGATCTCCCATTTTGATGGAGAAGTCCAGATCCGGGGCGTCTGTTCCGAATAATTCATGGTCCCAGGCCTGACCCTGATTATCGAATGGTTTTACGACCAGGGAATCCAGTGAGCATTCAAAAATTTTGGTCAATGGTTTGGTAAAAGTGAAAACAGCTGAACGGGTATTTTGCCTGTAAACATTATTGAATCCGTCTTTTCCGTTTAGATCTGCAGAAACCGAAAGGCTGTGTTTTCCTTCCTTTAATTTCAAAGCTGCATAAGGGATGAACAAGAAAGTGTTTTCCATAATCGATTTCGGATCGGCCAGTAGCGGATTGCATTTAACCTTTATTTCCACAAAATCACCTTTTCCGAAAGCAGTTTGATATCCAAAAGCCGGTTTCACCTGGTTACTATCCTGGAAAAGGCTTAGTACATAGAAAAACCGAGCCTGGTTTAAAGCCTGATCCATCATACTATCCGTTTGGTATTTTTTTCGAAGAACCGAATAATTGCAAAGAACCGAAATGCGAAGACCTTTCACTCCGTTTTCTACAAAATCCGTTTGAACACGGATGTCAGAAATGATGTTTTGGTTGTTTTGAGCCATGATGGAATGACAGGATACAACGATAAACAATAGGGTCAAGAAATTCTGTTTCATTTTCAAAATTTTATGGTCAAATTTAATTAATGCCCGATAGCAGTTTATTATAATCAAATAAGAAATCATAAAACTTC
>CAMPIU010000140.1 GCA_946886545.1 uncultured Flavobacteriales bacterium
CTAGAGAAAAAATACTACAAAAGACGCTTTATAGTCGCTCTATAGTCGCTCTACCTGCGCTCTACTCATGCTTGATCTTCCTGTTTGTCCCGTCCTAAAATAATTCTTCAGCTTATTAATTAAATCCTGGTGTAATTATTCAGGTGTAAGGTGAGAATAATATACTACTTCTATTAAAAGATATATGTCTATCCGTCATTTGATGGAAAGCGCGTAATAAGGTGGTCAGGGGTTGTAACGCTCTGCAAGTTTTCGTAAGTTGAATATTACTTAGTCCTTTAAGTTCATGGTGTTTTACGACTTGATACTTGAAGTAAAGACAGGGGATTAATTGTCATACGCCCCAATATCAGGAGCTGCCATGTTTCTTGGTACACCTGTGATATCAAATGCAACTGCATAAAGCGGATTTCCACTATTATTTAAGCTAGAAGCACCATAGAATTCAAAATTGTCTCCACTTGGATTTATGAACAAAGGATTTGCTGCCGTACAATTTTCAAACATCGGGTTACTGAAATTGCTTTTCAGGATTACACATTTCCGAAAGTGGAAGTTTAGAGTTAATCCTCCGGGTTGAATGGTGTCAATTGCCAAATGCTCGCCACTGCTTCCATATATCACGCAGTTGTTGAAATTGGCATTCGGAATGTCAGATACTGTTGTGCCCTGGGCATTGGTATAATAATTCGAAATTCCAACTGCAGGAGTTGTTCCTTCCCCGGAACCATAACCTAAGAAGTCACAATGATTGAAAGTGAAGTCTGCGCCTTGAATGACTAATAGCGAATGAACGCCTGTGCTGTGGATCAATACGTTCTCTCCATAAACTTTTGGTCCGTCAAATAAGAACAAACCGTAACTTGCTGCATTCTTAATTTCGGTGTTTGAAATAGTTAATGTGGTCTGCGTAAATGACTGATCGCGCGAATCCACATGAATTCCGGCTGTTGCATTCTTAATGATCGCATTATCAATTATAGAAGGTCTTGCTTCCTGGAAGTAGATCCCATAATATTGTCCCGGAACATCCTGGTAGGAAGCTTCCAGGCGGTCTCCCTGTATTGTTATCTTATTGTTGTATTCACCATCGATATTTAGCGTGCCTTTGTAATTCCAGAGGATTGAACTTTTATGGAGGTAGATTTTCGTACCACCTATAATATTGAGTGTTTTAGCAGAATCTACAAATGCAGCTCCATAAATAACGTGTGGTTTATCATTCTGCCAGGTTCCCTCGTTCAGATCAAAAACCCCCATTCCGGTGTTGGAATAATGGTAATACATATCTTGTCCCCAAGCAACCAGTTTTACATACTGATCTTCATCATTTGTAGTAAATCGAACGGAATCTTCTACAACAACAGGTAAATTCTGCCCATTTACGCTCAATTTCACTTCAACAAAACAAAACAAACTGTCTCCGGAAGGAATCTCCAGGTCTGAAAAACTGGTACCCTGTAGTCCGTCGAGGTTTAATTTGAATTTGGAAGCGGTGCCGCCCATTAATTGGACCTGGCTGATTTTAAGTGCTTTATTCTGGTGATTGTAAATCTTGAAATACTTTGTGGTTGAGCCAATTGTAGTAAAAACGGTATCAAATACCAGTGTATCGTTTGAGAAGCTCAGATTACCGTCTCCAAACAAGTTTTTCTTTTTACATCCCGAATTACTAAAGACAAGAGAAGCTAAAATTGCAACTCCAAAAATGAGATTTACTATTTTCATCATGACAAAAGTAACGAAAGTGTAATAGCTTTTATTTTTTTTGTTGTGAATTAAAAAGTTTGATTATCTTTGCAAACCAATTTTCGAATAAGAACAAAATTAAGAATAACAACATATGAAAGCAGGTATTCACCCGGAAGATTATAGATTAGTAGTGTTTAAAGACATGACGAATGAGTATGCATTTTTATGTCACTCTTCTGCTAATACTTCAGAAACAGTTACTTGGGAGGATGGAAATGAATATCCATTGGTAAAATTAGATATCTCTCACAAGTCTCATCCGTTCTTTACAGGGATTGTACAGTTCGTGGATACAGCAGGTCGTATCGATAAATTCAACAATCGTTACGGAAAATACAAAAAGTAATTTCAACTCCGAAATAGTAAGCCCTGACGAATACGTCGGGGCTTTTTTTTGCCTTTTTTAAAGCTTTTAAGCCGGATTTGATCTATTTTTAACTGCTTAGTTGGTTATATTTGTAACATGGGTTCACTGCATTTTAAAATTTTAGTTCTATTTATTCTTTGTGCTTTTAATCAGGTGCAAGCAGGTTCAATTGACGAAGCATTCAAGGCTTTGGGTCAGTTTAACTATTTTGAAGCGAAGAAACAATTTGAAAAATCGCTTAAGTCAAATGGGTCTGCAGCCAATTACGGGCTCGCAGTCATTTACTCCCGTACAGATAATCCGTTTCATCAATTAGATTCAGCTTATGTGCGGATTGTTCGCTCTGAAAAAGCATACGGTGCAATGAAAGAGAAACAAAAGGAATCGCTAAAAAAATACAATTTTGACTACCAGGCAATTGAAAGTTTGAGAAAGGAGATTTCGAGCGCATTATTTAAAGCGGTCTTAAAGAATCCTTCCGAAGAAGCATTTGATCAGTTTCAAAAGAACAATCCCTGGGCAGCTGAACAACCCAAGGCGATCTATTCCCGTGATTCAATTGCTTATCAGAAAGCGAGGGTAGGAAATACTTCTGCGGCTTTTGATCTTTTCCTGAAAAAATACCCGGAATCCGACTTTAAAAAAGAAGCACTGAATAATTTTCACCGTTTGCAGTACAAGGAAAATACCGACGGTAAGACCATTTCTTCTTTTTTGGGTTTTGAAAAGCAATTCCCTGCAAATCCATACATTGCCGATGCTCAAGATCAGGTTTATAATTTAAGCACAGCCCGGAATCAGGTAAAAGATTACGAATTGTTTATTAAAACATATCCGAAGAACAGAAATGTTGAAAATGCATGGAGGAAGCTCTATCAACTTTATATGGCTGATTATTCCCTGGAACGTTTGGAGAAATTTCAAAAGGAATATCCTGATTATCCTTATAAGGCTGAAATCACAAAAGACAAAGAACTAAGCACGCAGCAAATTATTCCTTATAAACATGCCGGTCAGTTCGGTTGGATGGATTTAAATGGAAATATCATTATTCCGGCTCAATACAGTACAGTCGGGTTCTTTAAGGAAGGCTTGGCCTGGGCAGAGAAAAGCGGGAAATATGGTTTCGTAAATAAAGCCAATGAAGTGGTAATTCCCTTTAAGTTTTCCAGTGCAAATGATTTTGATAAAGGAAGGGCAATTGTGCAGTTGGACACGCTTTTTGGGATTGTTGACCGTTCGGGGGCATATATTATTGAGCCGCAATACAAGGATATCGGCCAGTTTTCCGAAGGATTGATCTATGCAATCAAGGATAGTTTGTACGGGTATTTTGACGGATTGGGTTATCCACGTATCCCGGAACAATACGAAGAAGCATTTTCGTTTTCCGGAGGAATGGCTAAAGTTACGTTTAAAGGTCTGGAAGGTTATATTGATGCCTTCGGTTCTTTCAAAGTGAAACCGTTGTATGAATCCATTAATCTATTTGGTGATTCAGCAATTGTTATCGAAGGAGATGAAAGTTACAAACTGGCAACTTTTCAGGGGAATGAGATCAAAACGATTCCGATTGAGGAAATCGGAATGCTTGTTTCGGACAGAGTATTGGTTATCTCAGATGATAAAATAGGTTATTTAAATAAAAAAGGGCAGACCGTTATTCCTGCAACTTTTGATTATTTTACCAATGCACGCTCGGAAGGAGAGTTTGTGGGAATGTATGCGAAAGTTTCTAAAGCAAATAAATTCGGGCTTATTGATCGCTTCGGAAAACCTGTGATTCCGTTTTCTTATTCCAAATTGGGAGGAGTTTCTTCACTGATTTCCTTTGAAAAGGCTGGCAAATGGGGTTATATCGATTTGCAAAACAAAGTGCTTGTTCCTCCAATGTATGAAGCTGCAGAGAGTTTTAAATCCGGTTTGGGCGTAGTTCAGTTATTGACACTGAAGGGAGCAATCAATGCAAAAGGAGAAACAGTAATTCCGGTTGAGCACACAACTGTTAAGGCTCTGGATGAATCACATTTCCTGGTTTCGTTGGGAGCTTTTTATGGAATTTACACCAATAAAGGAAAATTGGTGGTGCCGCTGGAATATGTGAATATTCGAAAAGTTCAGGATGATTTTTACATTCTTACCAAAGGGACCGAATTGCATTACTTTTATGTTCCGGAAAATAAGCTGATCAAACCCATTTTAGATTAAGATGTCCGGATTAAAGAACTTTATTCGATCTATCATTCCGGATCAATTACTGAACGCTTACCGGGAAAGAAAGAAAGATAAACAACGAAAATCTATTCGGGAACAAGCCGAAAAGGGAGAAGGACTGACGCTTGAACAATTCATTTGCGATCTTCGGAATTGTGGAATTAAAGAAGGAGATTCCGTTTTGGTTCACAGCAGTTTTTCCAAGATCGGTTTTGTAGAAGGTGGTTCTAAAACGATCATTGATGGTTTGTTGTCCGTAATAGGACCATCCGGGAATTTGTTGATGCCGAGTTCCCCGAATGCAGGATATCAACTGGATTATATCCGGAGTTTAAGCGTATTTGATGTCCAAAACGATGCCTCAAAAATGGGGGCTATTACAGAATATTTCCGAACTTTTCCGGGGGTGAAACGCTCGGAAAGTCCGACAGAACCCGTTTGCTGTTTCGGACCAAAAGCAGATTGGTTTACGAACGGACATTTGGGAGAATTAACGCCCTATACCAAAAACAGTCCTTTTGCAAGACTTGCTGAAGCCAAAGGGAAAATACTTTATATTGGAGTAACTCTTGATAATGCAGGAACATCTCTTCATGTTTTGGAAGATGCAGTGGAAGATTTTAAATTCCCGGTCTATTTTCCGGAGGTATTTCATGTTTCTGTGAAGAGAACGGATGGAACTCTTGTTCCTGTGGATGTGAAAGTTCACAACCCGGAGCAGTCGGCCAAGCGTAAATGTGATGAATTGATTCCCTTGTTTGAATCGGAAGGAGTGATGAAACACGCAAGGATCGGCAAAGCAAAAACATTGGTCTTTGATGCGTCAAAAATGCTGGAGGTAATGATTGAATCATATCTCTCAAATGGTGTGACCATGTATACACCTTCCGGTGAAAAATAAAAGGAACAGAAGTTTTCCCAGCTTGTTGTTTTAGTGGTTTGGGTATTTGATAAGAGTTTTAAATCTTTGTTGCCTTTGTTTCTTAGCAGTTAAAAATATTGTTGGTTTTATTACCACAAAGAGAATGAGAGCGCAAAGATTGGATTTGGAGAAAACCATCAATTATAATCTGGCAGAATAAGGTGTTTTATGCAAGCATTGCTATTTTTGTAAAACGAAAAAAAACAAAACATGTCAAATAGAAACTGGACAAGTATTAAGTCCTATAGAGATATCAAATTCGAATTCTTTGAAGGGATTGGTAAAATCACGATCAACCGGCCAAAAGTGTACAATGCTTTCCGTCCGGAAACAAACATGGAAATGTTGGACGCATTGGAGATTTGTCGTGAAAGACAAGACATCGGGGTGGTGGTTTTAACAGGAGAAGGTGATAAGGCATTTTGTTCCGGTGGAGATCAAAATGTGAAAGGAGTAGGAGGATATATTTCTGAAAACGGAGTTCCACGTTTGAATGTACTGGATGTTCATAAAGCAATACGTGCATTGCCTAAACCGGTAATAGCCATGGTAAACGGATATGCAATTGGAGGCGGGCATGTTCTGCACGTAGTCTGTGATATCACCATTGCTTCTGATAATGCACGTTTCGGACAAACAGGCCCAAAGGTAGGAAGTTTCGACGCAGGTTTTGGCTCTTCATTTTTGGCAAGTCATGTAGGACAGAAAAAAGCACGTGAGATTTGGTTTTTATGTGAGCAATATACTGCGGATGAAGCAGAGAAAATGGGGATGGTGAATAAAGTAGTTCCTTTGAAAGATCTGGAAGATACAACTGTTCAATGGTGCCAAACCATGATGAAACGTTCACCTTTGGCTCTTCGCATGATTAAAAGAGGACTGAATGCAGAGTTAGACGGACAAAGAGGATTGATGGAGTTTGCGGGAGATGCAACTTTGATGTACTATTTGATGGAAGAAGCGCAGGAAGGAAAGCGGGCATTCTTAGAAAAAAGAGAGCCGAATTTCCAACAATTTCCTAAATTCCCATAAAACATTAATTGAGAATGTAAAATGGAGAATTGGAAAGTTCGTTCAATTCGTAATTAGGCATTCGTAATTCGTAATTAACAAAATGGCTTTACTGGATATCGAAGCTGATTTTCAGCGTATTTTTGGATTTAGTTTAAACGAAGGGAAACAATGGCTGGTTAAATCAGGTACAAACTTGATTTTTGCTGCAATTATTCTGTTCGTAGGATTCTGGATTGCTAAATGGACAGGTCGTTTGGTTATTCGAATTCTTACACGAGGAAAGGTTGATTTCGGATTGATTACTTTTCTCTCGAGTTTGGTGACAATTATTCTTAAAATCTTAGTTGTTGTTACTGCGATCACGCAGCTTGGAATTGAAATGACCTCTTTTGTTGCAATTCTGGGGGCTGCCGGTTTGGCAATCGGTATGGCATTTTCAGGAACACTTTCCAATTTTGCAGGTGGGGTTATGATTTTATTATTCAAACCTTTTAAAGTAGAGGATTTTATCGAAGCACAAGGAGAGCAAGGTATCGTAAAAGAGATTCAGATATTTTATACTTATCTGCATACGACCGACAACAAGGTGATCATCCTTCCAAACGGAGCTGTTGCGAATGGAAATATCACCAATTTTACAAAAGCGGATAAAAGACGGGTTGATTGGAGTGTGGGAATATCTTATGGGGATGACTACATGGTTGCTCACAATGCAATATTAAAGTTCATAAACGAAGATAAAAGAATATTGAAAGATCCGGAACCTTTTATCGGACTTGGGTCTCTAATGGATTCATCAATCAATATTACGATTCGTACCTGGGTTAAAACGGATGACTATTGGCCTGTTTATTTCGATATGAACAAACGCATTTATGAAAGTTTCCCGGAAATGGGCTTGACTTTTCCATTCCCTCAAATGGATGTCCATATTACGAAAAACGAAGATGTATGAATGATCTGAAACAACATCCGATTATTCAGCAATACATTATCTGGAATCGCTTCGGTGATTTGCTGGGAATGGATTTTGAAGTCGAAAAAAGAGGGCATGTTCTGTACAAAATGACGGTGAAAGAAGCTCATTTGGCAACACCTTTTGCAGCGCATGGCGGATCAGTTGCAGCATTAATAGATGCAGCACTTGGAGTGGCTTGCTTGACAGAGGTTTGCGAAGATATGAAAGTCGTTTCAACCGTTAATTTGACTATTTCGTTCCTAAATCCGGCTCACAAAGAT
>CAMPIU010000141.1 GCA_946886545.1 uncultured Flavobacteriales bacterium
GGATCAATACCATTGCCGTTTTGAATGATATTATCTGGTATGCATCCGTTGATGGGAAATTGTATTCATTTAATTCAAAAAGCAAAAGAACCGTCCAGTTTTCACTCAGAAAATTTGATCCCAAAGTTTCAAGCTTGAATTCGATTTTAATTGACAGGTTGGACCCGAATAAACTATGGATTATGACTTCCACCGGCTTGTATCGCTTTGGTGTGAAGGATCGCGGAGGAAAACCATTCAGATTTAAAAGATCGACGGATATAAGTCCACAGACTTCCTCCAGTTACAGAAATGATATGTCTTGTGCTGTTCAGGATAGTAAGGGAAATTTGTTTATCGGACTCCGAAGGGGAGGTTTGCTTTACTTTGACCAGTTCCAGGGATTGTTTAAATCCCTTCCGATTTCAATTGAGGATTTGAAATACCAGGAGATTTCTTCAATTCAATGGCGCGATTCTAGATACTTGTATCTCTGTCTTTTGAATAAGGAAATTTTGTTGTTCGATACCAATAAAAAGAAGTATGTCCGGTATGAAGAATCGGAACGGAGTGCTGTAATGCCCTTCAGAATTACAAAGTTCGGCTCTCAATTGGCTATTGCAAGTTCCAATTCGGGTCTTTTTGTCCACGATGAATCTTTGATTTATGGGATGAAGATTAAGACCGATATTCAATTACGTGCCGTAAAATATTCTTCTGATAAAAAGAATGCATACCAGCTGCTGGGAGGTTCGTCTGCCATTTTAAAGCGGATTAAGGGAAAGGGGCCTGAGATCATCCGCTTAAAAGAGCTGATAGATGCAAAATCGTTCTATTACATGAAAGACGGAAGCATGCTGGTTGTAGGGGCAAACGGATTAATGCGGATAGATCAGAATTACCGGATCGTGAAGAAAGTACTTCATTCGAATCACCGTTCGATCGATAAACGTTTTCAGAATTCTTTGCTTGTAGGAGATTCCTTATTGTTTGTCGGGACTCTAGATGCGAGTCTGCTCTGTTTCAGGTTGTCTGACTTCTCCTCTAAAAAGATCTATTCTATTCCGGAAGAAACCAAACTGGATGAAACACGTGAGTATTTCCCTCTGGCGATGGTTTACCTGGATCATGCAATCTACTTTTCAGAAAATGAGCAATTGTACCGCTATCAGATTGGGGCGAAGGAAGTTGAAAGAATCAAACTCTTCAATCATGAGAATACGGATCAGATAACCTGCCTGGCGATCAGCAAGAAACGAAAATTATGGATCGGTACAAGGGCAAGCGGAGTTTGGAGCTACCATTTGGGAACAAAAAAACTCGTCAATGAGTTTACTTCCTTCAACGGATTACAAAATGATGAGGTGAATCAGCTGACTTTAGATTCCCGGGAGAGGCTTTGGATTTTGAATCCTTCCTGTGTGGCGATTATTAATACGGTTTCAGGGACAGTTCAAAGCCTGGAAAAAAGAAACGGAATAAACGACGTGTTCGGCATTAACATTACACCGGACTCTATTTATTTCCTGCAAAGGAATTCCTACGTCGTTGGTGATGTTTTAAAAAGTTTGCCTATCGGGAAAAAAGCCATTCCTTATGTGATCCAGATCCGGGATATGAACGGTGTGAGCAGGTTTCCCAAAAACAAATTCAAGTATGCTTATAACGAAAATAACCTGGTTTTTGAATTTGGTATCCGGGATTTTTCAAATGCAGAGAACAACCTGGTGAGTTATCGCTTGCTTGGACTGGACGATAAGTGGATTAACGGGAACCAGAAAAATGAAGCACTGTATCACAATCTTCCGAGTGGAAAGTATGTCTTCCAGGTTCAGGTTGTCGAAGGAGATGAATCGACAATTACTTCTTACGCATTCAAAATTACCAGGCCTTTTTGGCGACGTTGGTGGTTTATAACCCTTTCAGCACTTGCGGGTGCATTCGGAATTTGGTTTTTCATGCGTTCAAGGATCAAACGGATTCAGAGTACAGAGCAGATGAAGGCGGAATTCAGTTTGCAGATCAATGAAATGGAATCAAAAGCATTGAGGGCACAGATGAATCCGCACTTTCTCTTCAATAGTTTGAACTCGATCCGCTTGTTTATTCTGAAAGACGAAGTAGATAATGCTGCGGATTATATTGCCAAGTTTTCGAAACTTTTGCGCATGATCCTGAACTATTCCCGCCAGGATATGATCACGGTTTACGATGAGATCCAATCCTTGAAATTGTACCTTGAATTCGAGCGCTTGCGCTTTGACCAGGATTTTGATTTCGACCTGCAAATTGACGGGCAGGAAGTATTGGATTGTCAGATTCCACCGATGATTATCCAACCCTTTATTGAAAATGCAATTTGGCATGGTTTGATGCCAAGAGCTGAAGAAGGTGGGAAGATCCGGGTATCCTTTCAAAAACAGCTCAGCGGATTGTATGTGATGGTCCAGGATAATGGGATCGGCAGAGAGAAAGCAAAAGAAAACAACCGGAAACGCTCGTTGAAAGAAGGCAGTGTGGGACTCCAGATTACCAAAGATCGTCTGCGCTCACTCACTTTAAGGACCAAACGGCAGAACGAATTTGAAATAGAAGATTTAATTGATGAAAATGGCCGGGCAATCGGAACTTTAGTTACCTTGTACTTTGAAACTCCAAACTAGATTATGAAATTACGTGCAATTATTGTAGATGATGAAAGGCACAGTTTAGAAACTACTGCTATTTTAATTCGGAAGTTTTGTCCTGATGTAGAGGTCATTGCCGAATTACAAAGCCCAATCGACGCCGTTGAGGTGATTAATACGGAAGAGCCGGATTTGCTTTTCCTTGATATATCAATGCCAAAGATGAATGGCTTTGAATTACTGAACGTTTTGACCTATAAAGAAGCGGATGTGATTTTCACTACTGCTTACGATGAATATGCCCTGGAAGGCTTTAAACAAGGGGCCGTACATTATCTGGTAAAACCAATTGATGCGGAAGACCTCGTTGAAAGTGTTCAGCGCGTGAAAAAGAAACGAACCGAAGGAAAAGCGTCGGGGATCAACGGAATGGGACTGAAACCAAAAATTCCGATTTCTTCATTGAATGGTGTTGAATTGATCGAGGTAGATCAGATCATCCGCTGCGAATCGGATGGGAATTATACAACAATTGTGCTGCACCAGCGCAAGATCACGGTTTCTAAAACATTGAAGGAAATTGAAAAACAATTGGTAGATTTTCCTTTCTTTTTCAGATTACATAATTCTCATTTGGTTAACCTGAATCAAGTGGTTAAATACATTCGTGGTGAAGGAGGTTCCGTGATTTTATCAAACCAGGAAGAGATCGGTGTGTCCAGAAGCAAGAAAATGGAACTTTTGGAAGTTTTAGGAATCAATTAACCAAGGAGTTCACACACTGAAATCTAAAATTCACAAGTTTTAGACAGGTATTTCTATGTCTTTCATTACATTTGGTTCAACAATACTATGTTATGAAAACACTTCTGCTTGCACTAATTATATGTTTCTCATCTTCAATTGTTTCCGGACAGGAGGGATTAATCAAATCTATCGGAAGTACGGCCAAAGAAAAGGCTAATGCCCAGGATTTCAATACAACCAGAAATAATAAGGAAAGAGGAAACCTAATGGATGACAAAAAATCCAAAGAAGCTTCTCCTGCACCGGCTTCGGCACCTGCAGAATCTGCATCACCGGTTGAAAGCGAACCTTCCGGAGAATACCAGGCATCCTATACTTTTACAAGCAGTGTAACATACAAAATTGAGAATACACAGAAACCCGGTGAATCTCAGGATATCAACTACGACTTCGGTGACCAGGTGATCAAAATGCAGGCTAACAACCAGGATATGTCTTCCATTGTCGACTCAAAGAACGGCGTGATGATCATGCTGAACAATAAGGAGAAAACTGCCATGGTCATGTCAACCAAAGCGATGGAAGCTGCCATGAAACAGCAGCAAATGAACCAGGGTGAAAAACCAGCGGCTAAGGTTACAAAAACCGGACGGACTAAAATTATCATGGGTTATAAATGCGAAGAAATACTGATTGAATCCGACAAGAAAACGGAAGTTTGGATCACGAAAGATGCCGGGATCGATGTCAGCAATACCTTTGCAAATATGAACAGGACTTCGGCTTCACAAATTCCGGATGAGGCTTTTAAAGAAGACGGAATGATGATGGAGATGAATTCATATGATGCATTCGGAAAGCAAGAAATGCACATGGTGATGACCGCTCTTTCCAAAGAAAGTAAAACAATAAATATCGGGGCTTACAAAATAACTAAGCTATAGGGAAATTAGCCGGATCAGGATAAATATACCTGTATCCGATTTCCAGGGAATAATTGTTCGAAATAATACGTTCGGAGCGTGTTTTGTCTTCAAACAAAGGCGGATCAATACCAAGCCTGGAAGCCATCTCAGTATAGAATTGCCCTTTCAGGGGATGTTCGGTTGCACATCCGTTTATTGTTTTGTTCCAGATTTTATTCACGATGACATGTTCGATCAAACCAATAGCATCTTCCCGATGAATTAAATTCACACGGTCAAAAGCCTGGTAAGTTTTTCCCGATTTGGACATAGCAATAGCGGGGTATCGATTCGGGCCGACCAATCCACTGAGCCTGATAACCGTTAGACGGTCACGTAACATGGAACTGATGGCAAGTTCGGCATAACCGACTGAATTCGTTTTAATGGATCCGGCAGGATAATCAAATTCGGTAAACGTGCCATTCCTTTCAGGATAAACCCCGGTAGAACTCAGCTGGATCACTTTGCAGGAAGGAGAAACCAGATCCAGCATACGGACACAGTCCTTTGCATAAGTCTTCTCATCTGTCTTTGAAGGTGTAAATGCCAATATGAGGACATCCAGATCGTTAAAATAACCTGCTGTTGCTTGTTTCTTTTGTAAGGGATCGAACAAGACGTGCGAAAAACGCTCATGGGATAAGCCTACAGAACGTGATCGTGTTGTTCCGATTACCTGGAATCCTTTGTTTAATAGTGATTTGGCCAGTGGAAGGCCAAGCCATCCCAATCCGATTATTCCGATCTTCATGAGATAAATGTACGTTAATTTGAGATTCTCAGACAATTATAAAACAGAAGATTTTGGGAATGACACATACAAAAAACAAAAAAACATGTGTTCTAAGCAATTATGTGGTTCGGGCCAAAGCATATGTGCTATCTATCTTCCACTCAAAGAAAGCAAGTAATGACACAGCTTGTTTGTTCATTTAACCACATAGTATCATAGGTAACATAGTTTTAAAATTTATAAAAACCAAAAAATTATCTTCAGTTAATTTTCTTTGTGTTCTATGCGCCTATGTGGTTTATATTCTGTTTAGTTCTCCTTGATCCACGTATTTTTTATTGTGTGGCGTACCAAATAGTATTTGCTGTCTCTCCAGTAGAAGAAACAAACACAGTTGTTAATTCCGTCAATGATCATTTCGTATTCGTTTCCGACATCACTTTTGATTGTCATTGTATACTTGATCTCTTCTTCGTTGTAATCGTATTTGGTGATGAAGTAATCCGAAGAAATACTTGCCGTAGTATGATGAAAAGTTGTTAGCTCCTTGTTGAATTCAAACAGGGTTCCGCCTTCATCGGTAGATGTAATATCCCATTGGGATGTTCCTTCATTCCAAACGCCATCCTGACGATAATTCGTAGAGATGTTCAATTGTGCAAAAGAAATGATGGAGGTGAATAGCAGGCTGAAGATTAAAAGTAACTTTTTCATAGCGTAATAATTTAGTTGAACAAAGTAACGATAGTAATTGACATTTCACAATAATGCATTTGTCGTATTCTCACAATTCGAGTGGTTTGTTTGTGCGGATGTGTAAGCGGTTTTTTCCGCTTCCCCTTTGGTGAGAAAGGGGATGACCACCCCTCTTAGTCTCCCCTCAAGGGGAGAAACTCAAATTAAGCTTCGTTGCAGTGTAATTTCTCTACGGTAGATATTCAAAAAATGACATCCATCATCTTTATCAGGCTCTTTTATACCTAATTTTAAACCACAAATAATGACTATGTTTTCAAAAGGGTTTATACGGTTAAATTGGATCACACTGGTACTGATCTTCCTGGTAATTATTGCGGGCAGTGTTGTTCGAACATCCGGAAGTGGAATGGGTTGTCCGGATTGGCCGAAGTGTTTCGGTACCTGGGTGCCACCAACCAGTGAAGCCCAATTACCGAAGAATTACAGGGAAGTATATGGTGAAAAGCGTGTGGCTAAAGTAGAGAAGTTTGCCAAATTCCTGACTGTGCTCGGGATGCAAGAAACAGCTAAAAAGATCAAAAATGATCCGAGAACCTATGAAGAAGAAGCATTCAATGCACAAAGAACCTGGACGGAATACGGCAATCGCTTGGTTGGCTTTTTAGCAGGAAACGGAGTTTTGATCATTTTTCTTTGGGCATTGTTGAAATACCGGAAAGACCGCAGACTGGTCTGGCTTTCCCTGATAAACTTAATAGCAATCGGTCTGAACGGCTGGTTCGGTTCAATAGTTGTAGCAACAAACCTCGTTCCCTGGACGATTACCGTTCACATGTTTTTGGCTTTATTGGTAGTTTGTTTGCAGTTGATGCTTATCCGCAGGATCAGCCCTGTTCAGCAAAAGACTTTGAATTTACCGGTAGCAATGAAGTGGCTGATCGGGATTATTTTGGTAATCACAGCTTACCAAATGTTCCTTGGAACCCAGGTACGTGAATACATTGATCAATTGACTCAACAAGGTTTGGGAAGAGATTCCTGGACGAGTCGCTTCGGATGGGCATTCTTCATTCACCGTTCCTTTTCCTGGGCAGTCCTGGTTTTAATGGTTTTATTGGTATTCCTGAATTACAAAACAGATAAAGTCAAATCCGTGTATTGGGCTTTTTTGGTATTGGTTATCGAATTGGTTGGCGGAGTTTTATTAGCCTACGCTGATATGCCCGGTTTCGTGCAAGTGTCTCATTTATTGTGTGCTACCGTTTTGTTCGGGATCTTATTCCTGCAATTCATCCGCCTCCGGCCTTTATCAAAACCACTTTCAAAGAACAGCATCCGCGGATAATTTTCTGTGGCTTTTGGTGATTTTAGATTTGAAATTCGATAGAAATAGTATATTTGCACCCGAAAGCAAAATCAACAGATATGTCATGCTAATGCTAGCACTATTTAGTTGAAAAAAATGTTTTCCGGTCCTATAGCTCTCCCGATAGCTATCGGGACAGTAGGTGTAGAGGATTGAAGTAGAACTGTTAATGAAGTAACAGTATTTTTGAAATATTAATACGGTCCTATAGCTCTCCCGATAATTATCGGGACGGTTAGAGCAACTGACTCTCCCGATAGCTATCGGGACAGTAGGTGTTGGGGATTGAAGTAGAGCTGTTAATGAAATAACAGTATTTTTGAAATATTAATACGGTCCTATAGCTCTCCCGATAATTATCGG
>CAMPIU010000142.1 GCA_946886545.1 uncultured Flavobacteriales bacterium
AATTACATTTTTTTTTGACTTAAACCACCTAATCGGTTTATTAATCCTGAAATAATGACCATTCGTCGATTAAACCAACTAAAAACTTAACATTCGGGATTTAAATATTTTGTTTTTTTAAGTTATTTTAGTAAAAAGATTTTCTATTCTTGTATTGATAAACGTATACTTCTACTATGAAACTAGTTTCTGTATTTCTCCTGATTCTTATACTTACATCTTGCAGTTCAGATAAAAAACAATTTGAATATGCCGGAGGAAGCTTTAAAATGGCTTTAGATAACACCCCTTCTACTTTTATTGCAAGAGAGGTAAATGATATTTATTCGTTTGAATTGCTTTCCCAGGTAATGGAGGGTTTGGTAAGCTTCAATGCCGATGATCTTTCACTTCAACCGCAAATTGCTGAAAAGTGGAGCATTAACAGCGACGGGACCGTTTTCACATTTACAATCAGAGATGATGTCTACTTTCATGAGAACCCGGTGTTCGGATCAATGGAGGACCGGAAACTGACTGTGGATGATGTCCTTTTCACTTTTGAAAAAGCGTGTAAACCGAATGCGGAGGGAAATCCTACGGCTGCTTATTTGTTCCTGCTTGCAAACCAGGTAAAAGGAGCAAAAGAATATTACGAAGGGAAAGCAAAATCGATTAGTGGGATAAAAGTAAAGAAGAACAAGGTTGAAATTACACTGATTAATCCCGATCAAACGTATATCAATAAACTTGCGAATTTAAGTGCGAGCATTGTTTCCCGGAAAATTGTGGAGGCAGATAAAGAAACGGATGTTGTTGGAACAGGTCCTTTCTGTTTTACAAAGCCGACAGAAGAAGAAACGTATGTTTTGCTGAAAAACCAGGATTACTATATGGTTGACAATAAAGGAAATGCATTGCCTTACCTGGATTCGGTTGTTTTTTATGTTCAGACAAGAAAGCTGGAACAACTGGAAATGTTTGAACAAGGCAAAACACTTTTAATCTCAGGTTTACCAACTTCACGGATCACCGAAATGCTGGAAGGGCGTATTTCTGATTTTAATGCGCAGCCACCGCTGAAGGAATTGTATAATAATCCCTTGTTGACGACACAATATTACTTCTTCAACATGAATGATCCGCGTTTCCGGGATGTCCGTGTCAGAAAGGCATTTAATTATGCAATTGACAGAAAGCGACTGGCCGACAATGTGCTTCGGAACCAATATTATGAATATGGAATTTATGGAATCACACCACCTATCAATTCCGTATTCAAAGGGTATAATTTCTCTGAGATTAAAAAATACGGTTACGATTTCAATCCTGAACTGGCAAAGCAGTTATTGGCAGAAGCCGGTTATCCTGGCGGAAAAGGTTTCGGAAGTGTAGATCTACGCTTGGATATCAGTGACTTAAATACTGCCGTGGCGGAGGAATTGGCAGACCAGATTTATCAGACTTTGGGGATCAATGTAAATATTGACGGTTCGAATTTTGAGCAACGGAATGAAGACGGAAATATGGGAAGAGGAGATATGTTCCGTACCGCATGGGTTGCCGATTATTCCAGCCCGGAAACATTCCTTGGAAATTTTTATGGAAAATTAGTTCCGAAAGAGAAGGACATGCCGTCTAGTGGGAATCAATCCCGCTATGTAAACCCTTTATTTGACAAATACTTTGAACAAGGGCGTTCCGCAGATCAGAAGAGAAGGCTGGAATTGTTTTCAAAAGCTGAAATTGAGTTGATGAAAGATCCTCCGATTATCCCGCTTTGGTATGCAAACGATTTCACATTGAGCTATTCCCGTGTACGCAACCTGAAGAATAATCCAATGGAATTTCTGGATTTGCGCAGAGTGTATATCAAAGAATGGACTAAGGAGGAATATTTGAAGTCTATTCAATAAGTGTATATTTACCCCTGATATACTCAAAGAATGAAAACTATCCTCACCGTATTGTTTTGCGTGTTTGTATCCCATTTAATCGCGCAACCAACCCAAACTGTCCGGGGTACAGTTTTGGATTCCGAATCGGATTTTCCGGTTTTTGGGGCACAGGTGATTCTTACTCTTTCCGATAGTTTGAAACTAAAAGCCATGACCAATGACGATGGCGTTTTTGAGTTTTTGAATGTGCCTGTGGGGAAATACCCTTTATTGATCAAGTCTTCCGTTTATGAAAACTATGCCAATTCCGTGGAAGTAAATTCCGGGAGGCAGACTGTTTTGGAGATTAAGGTGAAGGAACGCATCAGCGAAGTGGAGGAAGTGGTCGTTACAGCTCAAAAACCCGGAGAGGTGAAAAATGAAATGGCAACTGTTTCTGCCCAACAGTTTTCGGTTGAAGAAACGGAACGCTACGCCGGATCGCGTGGAGACCCGGCCAGGATGGCAAGTAATTTTGCCGGAGTTCAGGGCGCTGATGATTCACGGAATGATATCGTAGTCCGTGGGAATTCACCGCTTGGGATTGTTTACAAAGTAGAAGGAATAGACATTCCGAATCCATCACATTTCTCCGTTTCAGGGAGTTCCGGCGGACCGGTTTCGATTATCAACAACAAAAGTTTAGCGAATTCGGACTTCTTTATGTCTGCTTTTCCTGCCGAATATGGAAATTCCGTATCCGGTGTCTTCGATTTGAAATTGCGTAACGGAAATACAAAACAACACGAATTTACAGGTCAGTTCGGTTTTTTGGGAACGGAAGTTTTAGCAGAAGGCCCCCTGAGTAAAAAATCAAATGCGAGCTATTTGATCATGGGCCGTTATTCTACCTTGAGCTTATTTCAATTTATGGGGATTCGCATTGGAACAGATGCGGTTCCGGTTTATGGAGACGGTGCTTTCAAATTCAATTTCCCTTTGAAAAGAGGAGGCCAACTTTCTCTTTGGGGAATGGGGGGAAAGAGCGATATCAAGATTATGGTTTCCGAACAAACTGAATATACAAAGGAGCTATACGGAGAAGGTGATCGCGACCAATATTTCGGGACAGGGATGGCTGTTGCCGGTTTGACCTACAAGAAATCACTTTCCGAGCGCACTTTCCTGACAACAACTTTCTCCGGAAGTATCGAAAACCAGCATTCGCATCATGATTTATTGAACCGCTCTTTGGATACGACTTATGAAGGAGGCGAAACCAAGGTTACGATTCGTGTGGACAGTATTTACCGGATTATGGGTTATGATTTCAACATTTCGAAGTATTCGGGAATGTTCAGTATTAATCACAAAATTGGAAAACAGCATGTTATTAAAGCAGGTTTAAACGCAGATGTCCTTACATTTAATATGAGAGACAGCGTTTTAAATACTGCAGGAACACAATTTATCAATCGCTGGGATTATAAAGGCCAGGGAGGAGTGTTAATTCAACCTTTCTTCCAGTGGAAATACCGGATCACCGAAACGATGGATTTCACAGCCGGATTGCATGCGCAGTATTATTCATTCAGCAATTCGATTAGTCCGGTTGAGCCCCGTTTGGGATGGAAATGGGCTATGAAAGGAAATCAAAAAATATTTGCGGGAGCGGGATTACATAGCCAAACACAACCTTATTACACTTATACTTATCATTTGGACGATCCATCCGGAAGGAGGGTTTACCACAACAGGAAGATGGGCTTCACCAAATCAATGCATTCCGCATTGGGCTACGAAAGAAATTTCAAAAAAGGATTCCAGTTCAAAACCGAAGTTTATTACCAATACCTGTATGAAGTTCCGGTAACGGTTCAGCCGTCTTCCTTTTCCATGATCAATCAGGGAAGCGGATTCGCACGTTTCTTCCCGGATACTTTGAAGAATACCGGAACGGGAGTCAACTACGGATTGGAATTAACGCTTCAGAAGTTCTTCGACAAAAGCTTTTACATCCTGACAACCGTTTCGATCTACGACAGCAAGTATAAAGGAAGTGACGGAATTGAGCGAAATACCAGCTACAATGGATTGTATACCGCCAATATCCTGTTCGGAAAGGAATTCAAACTGGGGCAGAAACACACGATTGGTTTGGGAGGAAAGATAACAGTTGCCGGAGGTAAGCGTTACGGCTACATCAATTTGGCTGAAACAAGTACACAGAAAGAATTGATATTTAGTGATTCCCTGTTCAATACCCGTCAATTCAAAGATTACTTCCGTGCGGATTTAAAGATCAGCTGGAAAATGAATGCACGCAAGGTAACGCATGAGATTGGTTTGGACCTGGTGAATATTTTAAACACCCGAAATATTTTAGGTTTGGCTTACGCGCCTGATTTGGCAGATCCAAGTAAAGAACCTTTGGCAGAAAAAACGCAATTGGGTTTCCTTCCGATCTTTTATTATCGTATCAGTTTTAAACTGGCGGGCGGTAAGAAAGAGTAATTCAAAATGCAATCCCGATAGCTCGGGAGCAAATTCATAGACTTTGTTATTCTGGATTTTTTTGACGTAATTCCGCAATATTACGTCCAACTATCAAAAATGAGTAGAAAAGCGAAATGGATTTACGGATTATTGGTTCTTGCACTAATTCTTTCCTGTAACAGTCCCAAACGGCAGAAGAAGATCAATGACGGCAAACTCTTTGAGAAGCTAAGGGAAGACAGGGGTTATTTGAATGCCGAAGAACTGCAAAGACTGGATTATAATTTTTCCTTAAAAGCCCTCGATAAATACGACTTTTCCGGTTACGATGAAGAAGATACACTGGCTTATTTTGTGAGGTCAGGAGATTATCTGTGGATCGCGAGTTGTTATTTGGGAGAAGATGCAGATCCTAATCCTTTCTTTTGTTTGAAGGAAGCAGAAGAACATAGCTTCAAAATGATGCGGCAAGGAATTATCCCGGCACTGAACGGTGAATGTTCCTACGAGTTAGAGAAACTACTGGTTTTAGCAGGTAATTATGTATTTGTTTCACAGAAATCGAGTGGAAGAGGGTATTGTGATGATTCACCTCTGGTTTTCACTACTGATGGAAAACCTGTTCGCAAAAGCGGTAGTCAATTTCATTTTGTTTCCAGGAATTGTGGAGAAGGGATTGATCAGGTTCTTTGTTTCACAAGAGATTTTACTTATAAAGTAGACAAATCTGTCCTGTTGGTTCATGTCAAAGAAAAGCAAATGGATGAAGAAATAGAACAGGAAATCTCCAGGCGAAGCTTTGATCTGAGATTCGATGTAAGGAATCATACGATCTCTTTCCAGGATACACTTTTCAGGTAGGTAGGCGATTAATTGCGTACCTACTTCATCCGCAACCAGCCCAGAATCCTGGAATTGTCAATTTCCCATAACCCGTCATTCAATTCCAAGTCATATACATCTCGCGGGTGATCGGGATTTCCTGCATTTTGCTGGATGATCTCTATTTCATCGTCTGTAACCCCGGAAACGATCACTACATGTCCGTATTCATTAGTCCAGGTAGCATCCATAATGATCAAATCTCCGACCTGAGGTTTACTTTTGCTAGGATTGGTGTATTGGATCAGATCTCTGTCTGCGTTCAATTCTCCGTCCTTCAGGGTTTTATTAAAGAAGTCAATCGCATTTCCATAAGCATTCGGCATTTTGTGTTTGTAATACTCGTAATAATAGCGTTTCACAAATTCTACACACTGGTATCTTAACCCGATATTGTAGCCGTCGGGAGCTGTATTTCTTCCGCTAACGTTTCCCATTCCGCCATTGTAATACACAACTACGTGATTTAAACTGTCCAGACGTTCACCAATTACATAAGTACGGCTTGGCTGTTCATTTTTCTTGTAAAGAAACAAAACGAGGGCACTTGTGGCAATAAGAATAAAGAAGAGCAGGAGTATTTTTTTCATTGCTTAAAGGGATTTGGTTTCGATCATTTTTTTGACGTTTTTCAATGCTTTTTGGGTACAATAAGTTTGATAGGGAATGGAAAAAACAGGACCAAGTAAGCGCGTGAAGAAATTTCCCGGTTTAGAAAAGGTCTGAATTTTGAAAATGACTTTCCCATCCCGTTCTTCCAGGAGGAAATAAGAAATGCCGCATTCCACATGTCCGTTCAGGGTTTCGTAACTGAATCCGCATCTTTTTTCTTCATTGATCACTTCTTTGATCCGTACTCCGAAAAGTGCTTTTTGAGAAAATTTCGGTATCGGCGGAAGGTAAACCTGCTGCAGAATGGTATCGCCCTCTCTGATCCTTCTTTGTTCGTCTCTCCATTGCGGATAGCCTGAGAGAATGTTTTCGGGAAAAATCCGGTAATCGAAGAAGAATGCTAAATCCAATTCTTTCAGACCGGAACAAGTATGAATTTCAATAAAGCTGACTTTCTCTATCAACTGACTTTTTTCGTAGTTCATTACAGGAACTTTTTTGAGTTCTTCCAAATACTTTTTGAACTGATTCTTTTGATTAAAGAAAGCGATTTTCACGGTCGAGAATTTGTGTAAAGTTAACTCACAAACGAATACCAAGCTTAATATCTAGATTCTCCGTAATTTTGGATCATGAAACCAGAACGAAAAGATATCAAACCGGGAATGCTGGTGTTGTTTGTTCAAAAGAAGCATCAGGCAACAGGAGAACTGACGGAAGGAATTGTGAAATCCTTACTCACAAGCGCCCCGTCACACCCGCATGGGATCAAGATCATGACCGTCGATAAATTGGTGGGAAGGGTTGTAGAAATTGTGGATTCCGAGGTTGATTGAATTGTATAAAAACACGTATGGGGGCGGTTAACCCATAATTTGCATCCATTATTATTTTTCTCCCACTGATGCGCAGATATTTTTGAAGCGCCTTCCGGTCGCTTCTTTTTTAATTATTACTTAGGACTTAGCGAGACTGGCTGTCCCGTATACGAAGTTATTCGGCGGGGGTAAGCTCGCTTTAATCTGTGCATCTGCGGTAAATAAAAAAGAAATCAACCGAGTGTTTTTCTGAAACCACTTACCAAAACCCGCATCCAAATGTTGAACCCAAGGATAAGAATAAAGGATAAAAGGGTGATTAGTAATTTGTCAAATTGAACCGTTAGAACGGCAATTACAACCCCGAAAACCAGGCAGAAAAGAAAATGAGCCGGAAACTGAATCCAATAATTTGGATTTTCCCATTTGGATTTAATCAAACCAAAACTAAGGAATGTCAATGCGAACTGAAGCAGAGGGAAGGCAAGGAACGCTGTTTTTTGACGAAATTCATATCGATTTGAGACAAATTCCTCAAAGGCTATCTCCTCTGATTTTTGCGGTTCGGGCAGATCTTCAATAGTCAAATCCGACATTCCGCTTGGTGAATAGAACTCGATTTTAAAGGAAGGTTTATATTTTATGAATAAACCTGGTTCGCTAAATTCTGCATCTCTATAAATTCCAACAAACAACCAGGTTATTAGCAGTAAAAATAATCCGATTAACAGATTTGTATTTGGTTTCATCTTGGTTGAAGATTATAAAAACACGTAGGGGCGCGATTAATCGCGCCCCTACAATATTT
>CAMPIU010000143.1 GCA_946886545.1 uncultured Flavobacteriales bacterium
ACCATGGGCCTGCAGTTCAACACAAATCAATTGCCGGTTCGTTGAGAGCAAAGGGATAATTCTTCCAAAGGAAGTCTCAATGGTAGAGCCGCCACCATGAATTAATACCAAAGGTTTTCCGTTTCCATGGATCTCATAATACATTTGAATTCCGTTTACTTCGGAGCTTCCTTTTTTAAGAGTTAAATGATCAGATGTTGTTTCCATTTTCGATTGAAGTTTTTCTGTTTTTTTTCTTTCAGTACAAGAAGTAAAGATCAAAAGAATAGATGTGAAATAGATTACTTGTTTCATTTCGTTCTTCTATAAGTTTCATACTCAAAAGTCACTTTCAACCAGGATCAATGCTTCGCTTTTTTCTTATCCTGCTTCCGGCCTTTGTATTTCTCATTTGCAAGCTTTAAGGTGTGTTTCAATGCCCTTTTTCCTGCAATTTTCTGATGGCCCGGAATAACAGTTTTGACTTTCGGGTATTTCTTCATCAGGGTTTTTACTGCAACCCGCCACATGCCGATATTGGCATCCGAAAGATTTCCCAAATCCGTTGCTTCTACTGATTTGATAAAACATCCGCCGACCAGCAATTTGTCTTTTGGGAAATAAACAACAATATTATCGGAGGAATGTCCTGCCCCGGGATAATAAGTTTCAAATACGGTGTTGGAGATGTTGAAGCTTGTATCACCTTCAAATGTAAACTCGGCCTGAGGAAGATTATTTTCACGGCATAGATTCTTCGTCGCATAAGTACTGTAAGTGGGAATTCCTTTCTTCTTGTAGTAATCCAGTCCGGCAGTCCGGTCTTCATGCCAGTGAGTTGAGATCACCAACAGTACCTTTTTGTGAAACTTCAGATCAATGGAATCCAGTAAGGGCTGAAACTGAGTTGTGTCCCAGGGTGTATCGATCATCACAACGCCGCCACTTGTGATTTTCAGCAAGCCGTGTGACGAGATCTTTGCTTCTTTATAAACCTGATAAGTTGTAAACACATAGGAACTATCCGATATTTTTTTGAAATCCAGTTGGGCATTCAAGCCAATTGTAATGAAACATGCCAGTGAAAAAAGAAGTGTTCTCATGGATATAAACTTAGTAATTTATCTCCTTCTGTTCATTCTTTTTTGCTGGTTTTCTTCCAGTTTTAGTGCGATGTGATCTGTTACTTCGAACGATTCAAGTTCTCTGAGTTTTTTAAGCAATTGGAGTGCCAGTTTGTAGCTTGAAAATTCATAAATGTCTATCCATTGATCTGTTTTTGTATGAACTTTGATATCATAGGTGATCGATTTGCTTTGCACTTTTGAACCTCTTCCGTAATAGGCAGGACTTGACATCATGGGAGTTCTGTACGAATGACTTTCAACCGACAAGCGCAAATGAAAACTATCCGGGTCAGGGATTTTAACCCATTTTCCCCAGGAAGAACCAAGCAGGGATTTAAATCTCCGGAATTCCATGGTTTCTGCGTTGAATTCCAATCCGCTTTCTATTATTCCCAATAAAATAGTTGTGATAGCCAGTAAAATCCCCAGAGGGAAAAAGATTATAAAACTGATTATGGATGCAATTCCGCAAAGCAGGACAGGAAGGAGGTAGTTTAAGTTTTTTCCCTCGCTTAAAACGAGAGTAGTTGAAGGTTTCATTTAAATCATAAAAATTGAGGGAGGAAAATTACTGTAAAGTTTGAGATCGATAGCATAATTAGGTTTTTTTATGGTTTTCACCACAAAGTATGGAAGAGCGTAAAGTTTTTGAGTGTATAACTTTGAGGTCTTTGCTCCTTCACTGAAGCCACGGCGTAATCGTTGCTTATTTGCGGTTAGAAAAGAAAAAGGCTCCCGGTTGATCGGAAGCCTTTCTACTAACAATAAAACTAGATTAAACAGTCACTTTCGGAGCTGCTGCTAAAATATCCGTAGATGTTTCTGCTGCATACTGTTCAAAATTCTTAACGAACTGATCCGCCAAATGGTTGGCAGTTTTATCATATGCCGATTTATCTGCCCATGTTTCACGCGGATTTAAGATCTCACTTGGAACTTCCGGACAAGAAGTAGGGAATGACAATTCGAATACCGGTAATGTCTCGTAAACAGCATTGTCCAGTTTTCCTGTCAAAGCTGCAGTGATCATTGCACGTGTGTAAGATAATTTCATTCTGCTTCCGACACCGTATGATCCACCGGACCATCCTGTATTGATCAACCAAACTTTAATATCTGTTCCTTGTAATTTTTCACCCAAAAGTTTTGCGTATTTCGCTGGGTGAAGCGGTAAAAATGCTTTTCCAAAACAAGCTGAGAATGTAGTTGTCGGTTCTGTAATACCAACCTCTGTTCCTGCAACTTTTGCCGTGTATCCTGACATGAAGTGGTACATTGCCTGCTCATTTGTCAAACGGGAGATTGGAGGCAATACACCGAATGCATCAGCTGTAAGGAAGAAAATGTTTTTTGGGCCTGATCCGATAGATGGAATCATGATATTGTCAATGAAATCAATCGGGTAAGAAACACGTGTGTTTTCTGTGATTGATCCGTCTGTGTAATCCGGAGTTGAAGTTCCTTCGTGGAATCCGATATTTTCTAAGATCGCACCGAATTTGATCGCATCATAAATTTGAGGCTCTTTTTCTTTTGATAGATCGATTGTTTTTGCGTAACACCCTCCTTCAAAGTTGAATACGGTATTATCTGACCAACCGTGCTCATCATCACCGATCAAACGACGATTAGGATCGGAAGACAAAGTTGTTTTTCCGGTTCCGGATAATCCGAAGAAAATAGCAGTATCTCCAGCTTCTCCAACGTTCGCGGAACAGTGCATGGAAAGTACATTTTTCTCGTGAGGCAATACGTAATTCAATACGGAGAAAATTCCTTTCTTGATCTCTCCTGTATATCCTGTACCACCGATAATGATCATTTTACGAGTGAAGTTCAGAATTGCAAAGTTAGCCTGACGCGTTCCGTCAATTGCGGGATCAGCTTTAAATCCGGGAGCACAAACAATGTTCCATTCAGCTTCAAAATCTTCGATCTCAGCATCTGTCGGACGTAAGAACATGTTGTAAGCAAACATGTTTGACCAAGGAAATTCAGCAGTTACACGGATGTTCATTCTGAATTTTTCGTCAGCGCAAGCATAAGCATCACGAACATATACGTCTTTGTCGATCAAATAAGCTTTCATGCGGTTGTATAACGCATCAAATTGCTCCGTAGAAACAGGAATATTTACATCACCCCACCAAACACTGTTTTCAGTATTCGCATCACGAACAACAAAGCGATCTTTTGGAGACCTCCCGGTAAATTCACCTGTTTCAATAGCGATCGCTCCAGTGTCTGTTAAAACACCTTGACCACCAAGGATAGTGTCTTCTACTAGTTCTGCTGGTGTTAAATTCCAGAATACGTTACCGAGATTTTCTAATCCGATAGTTGCTTTTAAATCGGCGTTTTTTCCTCGTTTACCAAATTCATTCATAAAATGTCTTTTTGTTTTGCCTTGGAGGCTAACTTATTTTGGTGCAAAAGTACATGGATTCATCAAAAAATCGCCCTTTTTTCAGTATAAATATTAACAGAATAAGAACAAATCTTTAGATTAACTCTTGTTAACGTACTGGTTAGTAGTTTATTGTGTGTAATTCGGAGTTAATAACTTCTTAATTTACAATTGATTTGATTAAGAAAACAGATCTTAATCAGTTAAATCACTTATGTCCCTTGTGTTGGGTAATGTTGGTTAATTGGCACGACTACTTCACTAAATTCCAATCTTTGGCTATTTGATAAGTGCTGAAAAAATCCCCGTCTTTCGCGTGTTTGGAAACTTCTCCTCCTTGCTTTGGTCCAGGTCCCGGATCAATCATCAGGTAATGGCCCCATTTATTGGCTTTATACAGAATGATGACCGAACGGTTCTTTTCATCTTTATAATCGGTACGCATAATGGTAGGAGTAGCAGCTCCCGCTACAACTTGTTTCATGGATTCTGAAGTGATTTTAAACGCAGTTTTCCATTGTTTTACCAATACTTCTCCGTTTCCATATTGGACCACTTTGTCCTCCGTTCCGTGTATGACAATCAATTGCGGGAATTCTCCCTTATACAAGGAATCCTGCGAGTAAAGTTTCTGACGCAAATTGGCTTCATCAAACATGGTTGGTTGCCTCATTTCTGAAAAGGATTTCATAGGAGAATCTACTTGTTTGTATGCTGTTCCCGCCAGGATTGCTCCTGATTTTATTTTCGAAGGATAACAAGCCATGTAATTCACACTCATTGCAGCCCCGGCACTTGCACCGTAAATGAAGATCTTTGAAGTGTCAATGGAATAGTGTGATACCATGTATTTGAGCATTTCATGAATACTCGCAACTTCTCCTTTGTCTTTCTCCTGGTCGTCTTTCAGAAACCAATTGAAACATTTCATCATGTTGTTGGCTGCCTTTTGTTCAGGGTAGAGTACAAAGAAATTCAATGAATCGGCAAGCATGTTCCAACCTGAACCGGTGGAAATTTCCAGGGCATTCTGATTGCAGCCATGAAGCACCAGTACCAGTGGAATTTTCTTAGTTGGTTTATTCAATGGTTCATGGATGAACGCGTTCAAATTTCCCGGATTTTCGGTGATATTTGTCGTAATATCTGTCAGCTGGGAAAATCCAGACAAGGGAGATATCAATAGTAGTGTGAAGATGATTTTTGTTTTCAAATTACCTGGTATTTTTTCATGATGAATGTAGCACTTTTATTCTGACAAATACCATCTCGAAGTTTATAATCAAAGAACAGATCATTGTCCCGGATCTCTACTTCAAAGCATTTGTTACTTAAATACGCCGGATGTGACCTGGTGGTTTCACAAACCTCCAGATCGTGTGTAGCAATCATTCCAATGGCATTCAAACGTACCATTTGTTCCACAATTCCAATCGTTCCGTTTTGTTTGTCATCCGAGTTGGTCCCGCGCAAAATTTCGTCCAATAAAACAAAGGCCGGACCATTGTTCAGATTGTCAATGATCAGTTTCAGTCGTTTTACTTCCGAGAAAAAATAGGAAGTGCTTTCTTCCAGTGAATCACTTAGACGCATGGAAACAAGCAAGGGAATCGGGTAGAAAGCGGAACTTTTTGCCGGGATCACAGAACCTGCATTGGCAAGGATTACGGCAATTCCAAGAGTTCTAAGGTAGGTGCTTTTTCCTGACATGTTCGACCCGGTAAGAATCACGAATCGCTCCTGATCGAATGAAATATCATTGCAGACACGCACACTCTTTTTAATTAGCGGGTGACCCAATTCTTCGAATGAGATTTCCCCGGTGGTGAGATCAGGGAAACAATATTCCGGATTATTTGCTTTGAAATTACTGAAGGAAAGTAAACTCTCAACTTCTGCAATCTGTTCGATCCATTGACTGATTGATTCGCGGTGATTCTTTTTCCATTTGACCAATTGTCTGAAAATATGAACATGATACTGAACGGTTGAATTTAAAAGGAAAACAGCCATTCCGTTGTTGATACTGTCCAGGTTTTCGTAAATCCGTGATGCTCCTTTTAATAGCGAACTCGCTGCCTGGTTTTGAGAATGTACCTTTGAATGAATGTCTTTTAGTTTGGCAGATTTCCAGACCCTGCTCTCAATTAATTTAAGCATTTCACTGTAAGCCAGAAGAGAGGCTCCGATACGCTCCGTTTTCCCTATTTCTTTGCGGATTTTCCCGGAAATAGCACCAAATAAAAGCATGTTGACAACAGCAAGAATTACTCCTGCATTGAACCAATAAACTTTGCCGGTTTGCCATAAGAGAATCATACTTGTTAGCCCCAATGCCGGAAATACAAAAGCCAGAATGACAGAAATAATGGAAATGGATTGTTTTGAGTCTTGCCAGTGCTCAATGTAGTTTCGTATTTCCTGGCTGTCTTTTCCCAATTTTGCATAAACCTGGAAAGCTTGTCTCCATTCCAGATCTTCGGCAATTTCACGAATGGCTTCCTGGGAATTATTCAGAGACTCTTTGCTTTGTGTTTGAAGCAGCGATTGAGCCAGTTTTTCGCTTCCGATAACTGTCGACGTCCGGTTTAAATGTTCAAATAAGGAATGTGGACCAAACAGATCAATATCAAAAGAATAGGGATGTCTGGTATCCAAAAATTCTTTTCCGTCTTCGTAATAAGGTTTTAATTCTGTAATGAATAAGTGTTCAGATTCATTGAGCCAATGATAAGTGGAAGCAACCTGGAGTTTGCGTTTTACTTTGAAATGGTAACTTACCAGGAATGCAAACAATCCGAGAAAGAGAATTCCTCCGGTCAGAAAGATAAAGCCATTTTCTTCCCGTGAAAAATAGAAGCAAGTTCCGGAAACAAGAAGCGCAAACAATCTGGACCAACCAATTAAGCGAAGTTTCTTATTAACTTGATTTACAATTGTTTTGTAAGATTTAGAACGGTCTGAATAGTCAGGAATCATATTGTGGCCATTTTTTTCAATTCGCTCACAGCTTGTTGAATGTTTTTCCACACATCACTGATGGATGCTTCCATCATGTAGCAAGGTGCTGTGATAATTTTATTTGCTTCATCGACCTGGATTTCTCTCACTGTTTTATAAGCAGTTGTTGCTCCGGTTTTTTCCAGTCCCCGGGAAAATGTTTCAATATCATAAGGTGAAGCTTCGGTGGTTGTGCCTAAGGTAAGTGAAGGATGAATACCGGAACCTTCCAGCGCCTTTGCTAAAACTACCGGACTTACACATAATGCAGCGATGGGTTTTCCAACATTAACCAGGTTTACAAGTAATAATTTCACTTCCGGTAAAATGTTTCCCTCAGGACCTTCAAATGCCCATTTGGTAAAGTTTTTTGCATTTCCGAATCCCCCCGGAATGATTAATCCGTCAATATCGGCAGGCTGAATGTCCTGAATCGGTACAATGCCTCCTCGGGCGATCCGTGCTGCCTCAATAAGCATATTTCGTGTTTCATTCATTGGTTCTCCCGTAACATGGTTAATTACATGAAACTGGTCAGCGTTCACTCCGATGCAGGTATACGTATCTCCTGATTCGGATACCGCCAGCATACTTAAAACAGCTTCCTGGATTTCCGCTCCGTCATAGACGCCCGATCCGGAAAGTAAAATTCCAAAATTCATCTTATTCTTTTTTTTGTTACACGAAACAGAGGCGATTTACAGCTTTGCGTCCTAGCATTCTTTGCGGTTAAAATAAGAATGGTTTTAAATGAACCGCGAAGAAGCAAAGTGCGCAGAGGATTTTGAATCTACTCTTTTTACTTCGTTTCCTCAAAAATACGATTCTCTTGCTATTTTGTATCTTTGTTTACTATGGACAAACCAATTATTTTTTACGACGGTGATTGCGGTTTTTGTAATAAAACGGTTCAGCTTGTCCTAAACAA
>CAMPIU010000144.1 GCA_946886545.1 uncultured Flavobacteriales bacterium
TCCACAGGTATTTATCAAGTATAACCGGGATGGAATGGCAAAATACGGCTTGAATATCGGAGATGTAAACCGCATTGTAAACACCGCTTTTGCAGGGCAAATTGCAGGGCAAGTTTACGAAGGTGAAAAGCGTTTTGACCTGGTTGTAAGGTTGGAGAATCAGCAACGTAAAAACATCACGGATATTCAGAACCTGATGATTCAAACACCTCAAAACACACAGATTCCTCTGTCTTATGTTGCTAACATTGAAGAAGTTGAAGGAGTGAATCAAATTCAGCGGGAAAATACTAAAAGAAGAATTATTGTCGGTTTCAATGTCAGTGGCCGTGATGTACAATCCATCGTTCAGGAATTACAACAAAAAGTTTCCGCAAAGTTGAATTTACCCAAGGAGTATAGTATCGTTTACGGTGGTTCTTTCGAAAATATGACTGCAGCAAAAGAGCGTCTTTCAATTGTCGTTCCAATCGCACTCTTATTGATTTTTCTGCTTTTATACTTTGCATTCAATTCGGTAAAACAAGGCTTGTTGATCTACACAGCCATTCCCTTGTCTGCCATTGGCGGAATTATTGCTCTCTGGGCAAGAGATATGCCGTTCAGTATTTCGGCAGGAGTTGGTTTCATTGCGCTTTTTGGTGTGGCCGTATTAAACGGGATCTTACTGGTCAGTGAATTCAATCGCTTAAAAAAAGAAGGCTGGAAAGATGTAAAACGCATTGTTATCCATGCAACAAAGTCCAAGTTGCGGGCTGTTTTAATGACTGCCCTGGTTCCTTCTTTAGGATTCATTCCAATGGCCATCAGTACAGGTGCCGGAGGTGAAGTTCAAAAACCCTTGGCCACAGTTGTCATTGGCGGATTGATCATCTCTACCATGCTGTCTTTATTTGTATTGCCTATCATTTACATCATTTCTGAAAAAGGAATGAGGTATTTCAACTCAGGCAAATTACCGAAACCGGCATTGATCATTCTTTTCTTGCTTGGAAGCTTGGTTTCTCAGGCACAGCAACCCATTGATCTCACTACTGCAATTGATTCGGCGATTAAGAACAATTACTACCTCAAAGCAGCAGAAACAGAAGTGAAGTATGCACAAGCCCTCACCAAGAGCGGAATGGATATCCCACAAGCGAATGCAGGTTTAGAATATGGTCAATTTAACAGTATCAACCTGGACAATAAGTTTACCATTTCTCAAACCATCCAGTTTCCTACTGTTTATCGCAACCAGGAAAGACTTGTCCGTACAAATATCCGAATGAGTGAGATTCATTTCTCTCAAAGATTACTGGATCTTGAGATCGAGGTCAAACGGGTGTTTTATGAAATCCTGGTTTTGGAGGAGCAACGAAAACTACTTCAGCAGGCAGATAGTATGTACGCTCATTTTCAGCAAAAAGTAAGTCAGCGCTTTGAAAGCGGTGATTTGGATATTCTTGAAAAGGCAACTGCGGACAACCAGCGAATTCAGATTTCCAATCAATTGAATCAATTGCAGACAAGCTACGAATCATTGATTTTGCAGTTCAATATCCTTTTAAATACGGACACCGAATACAAACCTGCTGCAAACAAAAAGGGAGCTCAATATATACTGACTCAGATTCCGGACACACTTTCTATCGCGAATAGTCCGTCCAAACTACTTCAGGAACAGGAACTGCTATTTTCCAGACAGCAAATTCAATTGGAAAAAAGCAAACTTCTTCCCTCTTTGAGTGCCGGATTCAGCAATGCAACGATCAAGGGCTGGCAAACTCCCTATTTAAACGCAGAAGACCTCTATTTCAGCGGTACCAAAAGATTCTCATCGTTTACTTTTGGAATCGGAGTTCCCTTATTTTTTGGATCACAACAAGCTAGAATAAGAGCAAGCAGACTTGTTGAGCTTCAGAAAGAACAAGAATTGACAGCTTTGGATCAACAATTGAAGAGCCGGCTAAGCAATGCCATCAGAGTATACAATCGAATGGGGCAATTGGTGGAATCATTTGACCAAACCATGCTTCCCAACTCAAAAACCCTTATTGATGCGGCTTCGGATAAACTGAATAGCGGAGAGATCGGATACATTGATTGGGTTGTCTTGGTGAATCAGGCGATGCAACTCAGAAGCGATTATTACCGAACCGTACAACAACTAAATGAGGCTGCATTTGAAATTGAGAAAATCAGTGCCATTAACAATTAAAACAACAATCATGAAAATATTATCAGTTCATCTTATTCTAATCGGATTTTTGTTGCAAGCCTGCAGCAATTCAGAATCCGGAAATAAATCCGATGAGGAAGCTCTTTCAACAACTGAAAGCAATCTCATCCAATTGAATTCAAAACAAATCGAAAATGCAGACATCCTAACAGGAAAAGCTGAAATTCGGAAAATGCATCTTTCACTTCGGGTAAATGGTGTGATTGATGTCCATCCGGGCAACAGCATTTCAATTAGTGCTCCATTGGGTGGATATTTAAAAAACACTGCTCTGATTCCTGGAAAAAAAGTGAGTAAAGGAAGTGTATTAGCTGTTTTGGAGGATCAACAATACATTCAGATCCAACAAGATTATCTGACTGCTAAAAATAAGCTGAAGCTACTGGAAGCTGATTACAAACGTCAGAAGGAATTAAACGAAACAAAGGCGGCCAGTGATAAAACGCTTCAACAAGTTCAAAATGAGTATAGCAATCAACGCATTTTGGTGCGTTCTTTATCTGAACAATTGCGTTTAATCGGTCTGAACCCGGAAAAACTGACTGAAAGCTCCATATCACGCATTGTAGCTATCCACTCTCCTATTTCAGGATATGTTTCTAAAGTCAATGTCAACATCGGAAAGTATGTCACTCCATCGGATGTTCTTTTTGAATTAATCAATCCGGAAGACGTGTGTGTGAACCTGACTATTTTTGAAAACGATGCATCACGGATTGCAATCGGCCAAAGTGTGAAACTAAAGACAATCAGTGATCCGGACAAGGAATACCTGGCAAGCATTGAATTAATTTCTCCGGCTATTGATTCGGATCGAAGCATACAGGTCCATGCTAAAATGATGAAGAAAACTGCAAATCTCTTACCCGGAACTTTTGTAAATGCAGAAGTAGAATTGAATGACACTCCGGTACTTTGTGTTCCTTCCGATGCACTTGTAAAATGGGAAAATAAAGACTATCTTTTCATAGAGGAACAAAAAGGTGTTTACCGGATGATTCCTGTCAAAATCGGAATTTCCGATGAAGGATTCACTGAAATTAAATCCAAACTTCCTGCCTCCGGAATAGTTCTCAAAAACGCATACACCTTGCTGATGAAATTAAAAAACAGCGGGGAGTAATTACTAATATAAAATTCAAATAAGAGAAAGCACTGCTTTCGATAAATGATCCACGGAAGTGGATTGAACAAATTAAATACAACAAAATATGAAGCAAACATTTTTATCACTTAGTTTATGCTTATTACTGGGTCCGGTATTCGGACAAAGCTGGACAGGAGCCGTCAACTCCGACTGGAATAATGCAGCCAATTGGTCGGTAAGTCCTTCAAACGGAGACAACATTGAAATTGATCCTGCAAATTACACAGGTGTTATGGCACAGCCAATCATTAACGGAATCTCTAATTTCACTCCGGCAGAAATGCTGATCCAGAATGGAGCACAATTAACCATTTCGGGAACCCTGAACACCACAGATCAAGTAGAAATCATTGGAGCCGGGACACAAATCACCATTACGAACAGCGGAGCTTTTTCACTGATCGGTGCAGGAAATAATGCACGGTTGATCTTTGTGGATGATTCACACCTGGAAATGACCGGCGGAAGTTTATCCAGTGCACAACGCTTGCTTTTTGAATTAGGTGCAACAGGAACTATCCATAACGGAACAGTGACAGTAGGAGAAACAATTGCATTGGTTGACGGAAGTGCTACAGGTTCCAGCAAATTGATTCAAAACGGCGGGACAATTACCACCAATGCGGAATTCGGTTTTGAGAACGAAGCGGGAATCTTCTATCCTACTTTCGAGCAAAACGGAGGAACGCTTCAAGTCAACGGCGCACTCCTTTGGCTTGGTGCAGCTCCCGGGGCCGGAAAAGGCTACTTCCGTTCAACAGGAGGTTCGGTTTTCGTGACAGGACCAATTGGAAACGATCCAACAAGTACTATGGGAATGCATTTGGAATTAAACGGTTCCAGCACAGTTTTGGAAAATTCCGGAAGCAGTGTACAATTACTGGCCGGAGATTCAATTGTTCTTGCAGACAGTGCGATATGGAAAGATCTGGGTGCTGCGATCTGGATGAATGACGGAGTAGTTTACGGAACAAGTAATACCGTTTTCCAATCTGGTAATACCACTTTTAACGGAAATCAATCCGGATTGGGGAACGCAATTTATCAACTTGGGAATTTGACCATTCCTTCCGGAAAAGCATTCAATCATGTCTTTCCTCCCGAATTACGGGTCAGCGGAAACCTCGCTATTTCCGGATCATTCAATCACAACACCAATCAATTGATCCTGAATGGATCTGATAACCAAAGCATTGACCATGCTTCCAATAACCTGGCACTGCATGGCCTACAGGTTGAAAACCAGGCAAACGGTCCTTCAGATGGCGGATATGGAATTTCTCTCAACACAAATCTCAACATCAATTCTTCCTTAGAGTTGTATGACGGAATCATTGTCTCTGCTCCGGGTGTTCTTGTGAAATTTGCTGATAATCTTATTTTAACCGGCGAATCAGATTCAACCTTTATAGCAGGAGCCGTTGAAAAAACAGGAAATGATGCCTTCACATTTCCGCTTGGTAGTGTTCCGGACAGGTATCGTCCTTTAACAATTACTGCTCCGACTTCCGTGAGTACTCAAATAAAAGTTGAATACCTGGATAATCCCTACAGCAGTTTAACACCTGTTGAAGTTCCAATGCAAAGTGTCAGTGCCTTTGAGTATTGGGATTTCACAAATTCAAACGCGAACGACCTGGTTGGTGTAACCGTTGGCTGGAACAATGCCCAGGTTAGCGGACTAACCGATTGTGCTGATATTTCCTTAACAGTTTGGAACGGATCTCAATGGGCGTTTCTGCCATCAGGGACAACAGGATTATGCAATGGGGCCAATGCAGGAACACTTTACAGTTCTGGTAACTTACCGGTAAACGGCCCGGTAACGATTGGATTTACCAGCAACGTTACACAACAACAAATCACTTTGTGCGACGGGGATTCAATAGCCGTTGGACCAAATTATTATAACCAGTCAGGGACTTATTTTGATATTCTCCAGGATATGAACGGCGACGATAGTACGGTTGTTACCGTTGTGAACGTTTTGGCTCCGATCATCAGTTCAATCACCGATAACATTACTTCCATTACAGTAATTGCACCGACAGCAACCAGTCTGAGCTGGATCAATTGTTTGGATGGAACTCCTGCTTCCGGATCCGGCACATTTACCTTTGTTCCTTCAGCTAATGGAACTTATGCTGTGATCGCAAGTCACAATTCATGCGCTGACACCAGCGATTGTATTGTGATCAATCAGCTGGGACTTTCAGAATTGAGCAAATCTGAACTCAAACTTTATCCAAATCCTGTGTCACCTGATGAACGCCTGGTTATTATTTCAGACGCACGTGATTTTGTGATTCAAAGTTTGGATGGAAAGGTCATTCAGCCATTGTCTCTGCTAATTCTGGATGGAAGATGTGAAATCGAATTACCTGTTTTAAGCAGCGGAATTTACCTGATAAGAGAAAGCAACGAAGCAGGAAACCCTCGAACAAGTCGTTTCAGAGTCGATTAATTCATATAATAATTCTTATTTCTCCCACGGACGGCCACGGATGAACGCTGAAGTAATCAAAAATACTCTTCTGTGTATTCTAAGGTTCTTCCGTGGGAATTATAACATGTGATTCATCAATCAGTTTTCAATCTGGATAAACTTTCCGGCGCTCATCATAAACTTCATCCCGTTCAGTTTAAAGGTTTTTCCATTCCCAAGCTGAGCGATATTGGTCAGATCTTCCTCCATGGTATGCACACTGCCTCCTGTTGCATAGGCCAGATCCAAATACAATGTATTCATGCGGTCCTTCACTCCGCAAACGACAATTTTAAGCGGAACTTTCTGCTGCTTCAGGAATTCAACCAACTTCATATCGCAGGGATTCTCCCAGTTATCTGCAATTAAAACCACGTTGTTTTTATTCTCCGGATATTTTTTAATGGCATAGCAAACGGCTTCCAGGTCATTTTCAATATGATTTCCTTTTTCCATTGCTTTAAATGCAAGCTGGATAACTTTATCCGCATTGGATGACTCGATTGTCCAGATACCGGTAGAATCGAATGATTTGATTTGTGGATTGCTGTTTTCTTCATCATCATTGAAAAACACTATCTGCTTGAAAGTCTTCATTTTCTGATTCGCCTTTATCCAAAGTAAGATCTGTGCAGTATAAGGAGCCATACTTCCGGTAACATCCGTTACTACGAGCATGTTTTTCCAAGTCGGCTGTCTTTCAAACACCTTCAAAAGACTCGAATCCTGCGGTGAGACTTTCTGATCCACCACATCCAGAATCAATTTGTGCTCTTCCTGGTAAGTCGGCATTTTGCGATAATAAACTACAAATCCATGGAAGTAATTCTGCATTTCGCTATTTGATTCCACGCCCGTCTGTTTAACTATATTCCAATCGATGATCCTGCTGTTGAAAGCTTCGGGAAGCAAGATGTATAATTCCAGGATTCGTTTGCGGTTCAGTTCAGAGAAATCCGAGCCGACAGGATAATCCGAATAAACCAGGTCAACCTGAATAATGGTTTGATTTTTCAGCATGGCAACATCTTTTGGGTTTAGAATCGTGTGTTCGCCCGGTGTCATTTTGATCTTTGCTACACTGAATCCGTTTTCAATCGGTTTGTATTTGTCCACTTTTACCGTGTCATTGAAACGAATACTTTCCCGCATGGAGACCTGGGAGATGCTTGTCTTTCCTATCCAAAGAAAGAACAACAAAAGGAGGAGTCTAGTTTTCATACTGCTATAATACAAGGAGTTGAAAAGGTAACAGACTCTTCATACTTTTTGCCAAGGCTGAAAAAGTATGCAAAACATCCTTGTGCCATTCAAAATCGCTCGTGAAAAGTGTCTTTTTTTGTGTTTTTATGTCAAAAGTGCCTAATCAGGATTTGAAACCCAATCCACCAAAGTGGATTAGGTTTTTGACAAAACACGACAAAAATGATACTTTTCTTTACTTCGCTTCCGGAATGGCACTTCCACCTCGAAATAATTATTTCAAAAAAAACAATATGGGAACGCGGTTTAACTTTATATTGCAGATCATGTTTGTTAACAAAAAAAGGGCAGAAACATTGCTGAATCTACCCTTGGTCGAGTTG